>CALXAZ010000101.1 GCA_944386395.1 uncultured Clostridia bacterium | reverse complement strand
CATTTGCCGTCAGAGGCAAAAAAATTGCCGATTTATTTCAGGGGCGGGCTTACGTCGGCAACAATAGTTTTCGTGCCTCCGCTGGACGCGCTTCTCCGCAAAATAATCCTCGCTTTTCGCCCGAAATGCCGCGCGTCGCAGGCGCCGCACCTGTTTTCGGGACGAACGCGGACTTATTTCGCGGGCGCGTCTGCGTCGGCAACAAGATACAAAGGAGATAGGAACTATGTCTTCAGTCGCAGAAATTCGTGTTTTTGCAGAGCAAATACGTCTGGAAACGATAAAAGAGATTGCCACATATGGTGTGGGACACATAGGTGGCTCGATGTCGGTAGTGGAGCTGATGGCAGTGCTCTATGGTTCAGAGCTGCGGCACGATCCCACAAATCCGTCATGGGAGGACAGGGACCGCTTTGTTATGTCCAAGGGACATGCGGGACCGGTCGTATACGCAACACTTGCCCTGAGGGGATACTTCCCGCTGGAGGAGCTTTCCACCCTCAATCAAAACGGGACAAGGCTTCCCTCGCACTGTGACAGGTTGAAAACGCCGGGAATCGATATGACGGCGGGTTCGCTTGGTCAGGGGGCTTCTGCTGCGGCAGGTATGGCTTACGCCGGTAAGATACTTGGCAAGGAGTTTTACACATACACAGTGCTGGGCGATGGTGAGAGTAACGAGGGTCAGGTGTGGGAGCTTGCCCTGTTTGCGCCGCACCACAAGCTCAGCCGTCTTATCGCATTTACCGACTATAATAAGCAGCAGCTCGATGGCGCGACAAAGGATATTCTTGACCTTGGGGATATGGGTGCGAAGTATGAGGCGTTTGGATGGCACACACAGGTGGTAGACGGGCATGACATAGAGGCGTTGCTGTCTGCGATCAGGGAAGCGAAGGCTGATGAGCGCCCGTCAATGATAATCCTTAACACAATAAAGGGCAATGGTTTCAAATTTGCCGAGGAAAGATTCCCCAATCATTCGCTCAGCTTTAATATGGACGGGATAGCCGATTCACTGGAAATAGTGGAAAAGCGTCTTGCTGATGCAAAGGCAAAGCTTGAGGAGGAGAAAGGCGGTATAAACTGATGAGAGCTGTAATGAGGCAGAATTTTGAGAAGGGGAACCTTCTACGGGATCAGTATGCCGAGACAATGTATGAGCTGATGGGTGAAGACAGCAGGATAATCCTCATGGAAGCTGATATGATAGCCTGCGACAACACGGGAAAGATATTCAGGGATTACCCTGAGCGTGCGATAGAGTGTGGCATACAGGAGGCAAACATGATAGGCGTGGCAGCGGGTATGTCAAGCGTGGGGCTGATACCTTTTTGCCATAGCTTTGGTCCGTTTGTGACGAGAAGGGTTGCCGATCAGGTGTGCATTTCGGCGGCGTATGCGGGGCTGAATGTTAAGATTATAGGTTCAGACCCGGGGATTACGGCGCAGGCAAACGGAGGGACGCACATGCCGTTTGAAGATGGGGCGATGATGCGGTCGATTTCGGGTGTTACGGTGCTCGAGCCAAGCTGCCCGGTGCAGTATGACTGGATGCTGCGGGAGATGGTAAAGGAATATGGCGTTTTCTATGTGCGCATGGAGAGGAAAGCCAATATCAAGATATATGAGGACGGCAGCGACTTTGAGATTGGCAAGGGCGTGCAGCTCACCGAAGGAAGTGACGTTACAATTTTTGCAACAGGGGCACACTGCCTGCTTGAGAGCTTTGAGGCGGTAAAGGCGCTAAAGGGCGACGGGATATCGGCGCGGCTTGTGGATATGTTCAGCTGGAAGCCGATAGACGAGGAGCTGATAGCGAAATGCGCGGCTGAGACAGGGTGCTTTGTCACGGTTGAAAACCACAATGTGATGGGCGGCTTTGGCTCGGCTGTGGCGGAAGTAGCGGTAAGGCACTGCCCGGTGCCGATGGAATTTGTCGGTGTTGAGGACAGGTTTGGACAGGTTGGGACGAAGGCATATCTTGCCGAGCAGTACGGGCTGACGGCGAAAGATATCGTAGATGCGGCGCGAAAGGCTGTCCTGAGAAAGCACGACTGAAATTTAAATATCATCCCGAGGGGGATTTAGCTTATCAAAAAGACCACCGAAAGGTGGTCTTTTTTAGTAAGCGCGACGGGGGACAGATGTCCCCCGTTGCTGATTAAAACGATTTTTAGATAAGAGTTATTCTTTTTCAAGTATCTCGGCAAAGACCTTTCCGTCGTCTACATAGGTTTTTAGCATGATATCGGAGCTACCTGTGTTTTTAAACTTAAAATCGAGGTCGCTTGAGACGGTGGCATCCTTTCCCAGCTCGACATAGTACACCTCTTCGGGGTGCTGATGGCGCTCGGTTATCTCAAAGCCGGCCTCTGTTGCGGCGTTAAAGATGGTCGAGGCCACCTGACATATGCCACCGCCGATTTCGTTTACCTCTTCGCCGTTGACAAAGGCGTGGGCCTCCTTGTAGCCCTTTGACTCTGTGCGGTCGCCAACGACGCTGTTAAAAGAAAATTCCTTTCCTGGTTTTATTACGGTGCCGTATATAGCGCGGCAGGCGATTTTAATGTTACCGGTGCGGTTTTCGTTGTCGTCGAGTATCGGGGTGGAAAATGAGCCGAGGATAACGGGTGCCTTTGTGGTTTCGGCGGTTGTGTCAGATGTGTTGGAGAGGGGTTCGGTGGTGGGATCGGTAGAAGGGGTGCCGCTTGATGTCTGGGTTGCTGTTGTGGTTTTGTTGGTGCCATCTATATTGCTTGTGCAACCCCATAGGGCAAAAAATAGCAGTATAAGTGGTAAAAGTCTGTACATTTCAGGTTATTCCCCCATAAACATCCTGCCAAGCAGGTTTTTTGCGATATCCCCGAAGCTCAAGCGACCAACGCTTTCGGAAGCTGTTATAGGGATGGTGAGAAGAAGCTCTTCGCCCGAATATACCAGCATCTTGCCAAGCTCGTCGCCGGCTTCAACCGGCGCCTCAACGCTGTCGCATAGCTCCACAGTCTTGACAAGAGAGGATATCCTGTCCTTTTTCAAAAGGATGAAGTTGCCACCCTCTATCTCGGGTTGGACCTCAGCCTGTTTGCCGAGCACGACAGGGACGGGCAAAAGCACATCGTCCGGGAAAACTTCAACGGTGGCATAGTTTGCAAAGCCATAGTCGAGCAGGCTTTTGGCATCTGAAAAGCGGTCGTTCGAGGTGGGCGAGCCGAGGATAGAGCAGACAAGCTCGGTCCCGTCTCGGCGGGCAGAGGCCGCAAGGCAGCAGCCTGCCGCCTCAGTGGAGCCTGTTTTGAGCCCTGTCGCTCCGGAGTAGCTCTTTATGAGCTTGTTGGTGTTAGCAAGCTGGAAGGCGCCGTTTCGTACCGAGTCCATCCAGGTCGTCGAGTATTTTTCGATGTCGGGGTATTCCAGCAGCAGCGCACGGCTCATCACCGCGATATCGTATGCGGAGGTTACGTGTCCATCGTCGGGAAGCCCGGAGGCATTTTTAAAGGTGGTGTCGGCCATGCCGAGCTCCTTTGCGCGGGCGTTCATCATGCTGACAAAGGCCTCCTCGCTACCTGCGATATGCTCTCCCAGAGCCACAACAGCGTCATTTGCCGAGCCAAGGACGACAGATTTCAGCATATCCTCAACGTTCATCTGCTCACCGACGGCGAGATATATCTGGCTTCCGCCCATCGATGCGGCGTGTTCTGAGGTAGTCACGACATCGGAAAGCGAGATACGCCCGTCATTGAGAGCCTCGCATATCAGCAGAAGGCTCATCACCTTGGTGACAGAGGCGGGAGGGAGGGGCTGGTGAGCGTTATATTCGTAGAGCACCTCGCCGGTGGTTTTTTCCATGAGGACGGCGGCCTTTGCCGTGACAGTGGGACCGGACGGGGGTGCGTCTGTTGCCTGAACGGAAACACAGGCGCATAAAAAAACGGCTGTCATTATTAGAGAAATAAATTTTTTCATAGCTGCCTCCAAATGCCCCGTTGCCCGGGGCGCAGAAAGTTCTGCAAGTATGTTGTGGAGATAGAGTGAAATTTATGCGGGAAGTAAAAAGAAAACTCCAAAAAGCGGGAGAAGAGCCCGCAGTTTACCAAAAAGAAATTTTGTATATCAAAAAACAATAAACAAATAGGAGAATTTGTGAAAAAATTATTCAAAGAGACAAAAATGTTAAGGGAATAAGAAAAATAATGTTAAGAGAATAAGAAAAATGTAAAATTTCGCTTGACAAAGGCAGAATGGTGTGCTATTATACTTACGAAACCGGTTGCGTGAGGTTATTAAAGCGGTTTTTATAACCCTGGAAGCCATAATCCGGAAAGCAAGAATTGAAAGGGAAAAGAAGCGCCTTGCAAAAGGGATAAAAACGCTATACAAACAGTAAAACGTGGGGGAGAGTATGGTGAAGAAAACGGTAACTATGGACACAATAGCCAAGCTTGCCTCAGTGTCAAAATCGACAGTTTCCCGCGCTCTTGCAGACAGTCCAAACATCGGTGACAAGACAAAGAAGAAGATAAATGACATAATATCCGAGCTTGGCTACACCCCAAACGAGATTGCGCGCAGCCTCGCCTCCAAAAAGACAAAAAATATCGGTCTCATTCTTCCGCACGACGCCGACGCAAAATTTTTTTCGTCTGTCTTTTTTCAGGGTGCGCTCAGTGGGATAACCGGCGTTGCAGCAGAGAGCGATTATGACGTTCTCATTCCGCAGAAGGGGCTTTCTGAAATTGAGGCGATACGGCGATTTATAAAGGGGAAAAAGGTAGATGGGTTCATACTCATGCGTTCCTATCTTAAAGATGAGGCAATAGATTATCTGGCGTTCAGCGACTTTCCGTTTGTGGTAATAGGAAGCTATAAGGACGAGGTAAAATTTTTTTGTGTAGACAGTGACACATACGGGATGGCATATCAGATAACGAACCAGCTCATCGCATACGGATGCCGCCGCATAGCGATACTTGAAGCCGAGCCGGAGGAGATGCACGTATACAGGAAGCTCCAGGGATACAGGGACGCGCTCTTTCAGGCGGGGATATCTCACAGGAGTGATTATATAAC
>CALXAZ010000100.1 GCA_944386395.1 uncultured Clostridia bacterium | reverse complement strand
AACTTCTTAGAATATAGCAACCTTTTCTCCATGAAGTTGTAAATACTGTTATTAAAGAGAATGAGCGCGCCTATCCGGATGTGAGAGAAAAACAGGATTATATAATAAGAGTTGTCCGCACTGAGGAAGAGAACTTTGCAAAAACAATAGATGGAGGCATGAAAATTTTTGCAGAGATGCTTGAAGAACATAAGGCTACCGGGGAACGTATATTTTCAGGAGCAGATGCCTTTAAGCTTTATGATACCTATGGATTCCCGATAGACCTTACAACTGAAATGGCGGCTGACGAAGGGCTGAAGGTCGATGAAGATAGTTTTCAGAAGCTGATGCAGGAGCAGAAAGAGCGAGCAAGGGAAGCCAGGAGAGCTCTTGGGGATCTTGGATGGGCAGGCGTTGAGTTTGGAAAAGAGATACCAGCGACCAGGTTTGTAGGCTATGATACTGTGGTGTTTAATGGAGCAAAAATAGTTGCAATGGTAGTTGAAGGAGAGCTTGCGGAAGAGATAATGCCAGGAGTAGAAGGTATCATAGTTTTGGATCAGACGCCGTTTTATGCGGAGATGGGTGGTCAGGTAGCGGATTACGGAACGATAACTTGTGGAGATGCCGCATTTGAAGTTACAGACGTCCAGAAAAACAATGGCGGGAAATACATGCACTATGGAAAAATGGTATCCGGGATATTAAAGGTGGGAGATAGTGTGTGTGCTGCGATAGATATTAATCGACGGAAAGCCATTATGAGAGCTCATACGGCTACGCACCTGTTACAGAAGGCTTTGAGGAATCATCTTGGTACGCATGTAGAGCAGGCAGGTTCGCTTGTGCAGCCTGATGAATTGCGCTTTGATTTTACGCATTTTTCAGCAATGACTCATGAAGAGCTGTCAGCTGTAGAGCGTGAAGTTAATGAGATGATAATGGAAGGAATGGATATCCATACAGATGAGATGCCAATAGATGAGGCAAAGAAACTTGGAGCTATGGCATTGTTTGGAGAGAAGTATGGTGACATTGTGAGAGTAGTAAAAATGGGTGACTACTCGGTAGAACTTTGCGGAGGAACGCATCTGGATAATACAGCGAAGGTAGGCCCATTTAAGATTATGTCTGAAAATTCGGTAGCAGCCGGTGTTCGTCGTATAGAGGCAAAGGTTGGAAGTGCAATGCTGGACGAATTTGACAGAAGAGCGCAGATAATCTATGCAATAAGTGATGTGTTCAAGACAGCCCCGGCAGAGATAATAAACCGGGCAAAGCAAATTACGGAGGATATGAAGCTGCTGCGTAAAGAGCTTGAAAATATCCGTGCGAAACAAGCACTAAGCGAGATAGATCGCTATCTTATGAGCGCGAAAGATGTTTCGGGTCTAAAGGTGGTTACAGCGCATTTTGGAGGAGCAGAAGTGCAGACTCTCAGGCAGATGGGAGATTGGTTACGTGACAAGGAGCCAAAGATAGTTGCGGTTCTTGCTGCGTCGAATGAAGACGGAAAGATAACCTTCCTTGCAGTGTGTGGTAAAGAGGCTCAGGAGAGAGGGATGCGCGCAGGAAACCTTATCCGTGAGGTTAGCAAGGTTGCAGGAGGTAGCGGCGGAGGAAAGCCGGATAGTGCAATGGGCGGAGGAAAGGATATCGAAAAGATAGATGACGCGCTTGCAATTGTTGATGATTTTGTGTTAAATAATATTAAATAAACTATTTAGAAAGGAGAGTATAATATGGATTGTCTTTTCTGTAAAATAGCAGCAGGAGAAATTCCGTCATCAAAGGTATATGAAGACGAGCTTGTATATGCATTTAAAGATATCGAACCTCAGGCACCGGTGCATGTTCTAGTAATACCAAAGGAGCATATACAGTCAGCAGCGGCGATAACCTCTGAAAACTCCGGCGTGGTTGCTAGGATATTTGAGGTGATATCGAAGCTTGCCGTAGAAATGGGACTTGATAATGGTTTTCGTGTTGTTTCAAATGTTGGAGAAAGTGCAGGACAGAGCGTAAGACATCTCCACTTCCATGTTCTCGGCGGTCGGGATATGACATGGCCGCCAGGTTAAACGGGAGAAAACTTGCTCTCTTTGCAGCAGGTTTTGCTTTTGCTGTGATTATAGCAGATTATCTGTTAAAGACCAGAACAGTCATCCTCGTAATTCTAGCGGGGATGACTGCTTTGTGTGCTTTAATATACTGTATTATTGTAAAGCTGCAACGAAAAAAGCTCTGTGAGATTATGATAGTACTGCTTATACTATCGGCTGGTGTACTTTTTGGTAGCGGTAGATGGGTATGGAGTTATACATACCGATATTTTCCTGCTACAGGATTCTTTGACACAGAGAGAACTGTTGCAGCACAGATAGTTTCTTATCCCCGTGATAGTGACTACTCGAGTTTTGTCAAGGCTAGTATAAGACTGGACGGAATAAAACAGAACGTAAATCTAAAGCTGGACAAGAATTATTCTCTAAAACCGGGAGACTCTGTTATTTTGAAGGTAAAGCTTGAGGAACCAGAAAACAGTTACGATTTTGACTTTACAGAGTACTATTTTACACAAAATATTTTTCTTAATTGTACTCAGGTTGGACAACCAGTGATAGACAGATGTAATGTTATTCCTCTTAAATTTTTGCCTGAAGTTGTAAACAAGATGATAAATGAGCGGTTTTCCGAGCTGTTTACTGGAGAAGAACTTGGGTTTATCAGCGCACTGATAACGAGAAATCGTGAGAATCTATCTCAAAGTTTCCGCCTTTCACTTGAAAATACGGGTCTTTCACACATTGTGGCGGTATCCGGAATGCATATATCCTTTCTTACAGCGATGCTGTTGCAAATTATAAAAAAGCGGCGGTTGGCATGTATTGTTGCTATACCGATTATGATTTTCTTCGTGCTGATGACAGGTTCATCTCCATCAGCGGTCCGTTCATGTGTTATGCAGATAATATTCCTGATTGGAATACTGATAGAACGCGAGGACGAAAAGATAACATCACTGCTGTTTGCTTTGTTATTTATTCTTGTAGTAAATCCTTTTGCAATATCAGATATAGGCTTGCAACTTAGCTTTTTATCCACATTTGGTCTTATTATAATAGGGAAACCAGTGAGCTCTTTCCTTTTGGAAAAACTGCCTAGGCATAAGGTGAAGCCTGGAAAAATTACACTTTTTGTTGTACAGACCGTATCCAGCACCGCCGGAGCTACTTTGCTTACGATGATCCCTGTTGCCTACTATTTTGGAAAGCTATCTCTCATATCATTTATAAGCAACCTGCTTGTGCTATGGGTACTTTCGTATGTGTTCGCTCTTGGGCTCCTCTGTGCAGCAATGTCCTTTGTAATGCCAGTGGTGGCAGAATTTGTTGCAATACCAGTAGAAGCAGGATTAAAATATATCGTATTGATAATAACACATCTCTCAAAATTACCATATGCAGTAGTAGATGCGAAAAACATATACATAGTTTGGTGGATTGTTACATTTTATGTTATAATTGTGCTGTGTATTTTTAGCCGTAGAGGAAAAATTGAAATAATTGCAGCGCTGCTTGCATCCGTGCTTACATTTGCAGTGGCAATTGGATTTTTCTCGGTTAGCAAGTATGCATACAGAGCAAAAATATCTATATTGAATGTTGGAGAGGGGCAAGCGATATTGGTTTCATCGGGAGATGAAAATATGCTTATTGATTGCGGAGGCAGCGCATGGAGCGGTAGCGGAAATATTGTAGCAGAGTATTTGCTATTGAATGGTGTATCTAGTATAGATGCGCTGGTGCTGACTCACGGAGATAATGATCACACTGGCGGGGTTGTGGATCTGGATAGACTGGTGAGGATTGAAAATGTAATCGCTCCAAAGTTGTATAGTGACAACGTTGAGAAGATAAGGCTGCTTGTTAGCACTTTGGAGGGTGACCCTGACATGATAGAGATAGATAAAAATGTTGCCTTTGAGCTTGGAGATTCAGATGTTATTTTGTATAAACCGGTGAGGCGCAGCGGGGATAATGAGCAGGGAATATGTGTAGAGGTGCAGGTAGGAGATTTTTCGATGTTGGTTACTGGAGATATAGGAAGAATTTCGGAGCTGATACTTGTGGGGAGAGAGAATTTGGACGAAAGTGAACTGTTGATAGCAGGGCATCACGGCTCTGCTTCATCGACTTCCGCAGAGCTTCTTGAAGCGGTGAGTCCAGAAATTACAGTGATATCTGTGGGAGAAAATACATATGGACATCCCTCGCCTGAGGTGCTTTCCAGAATAGAGAATGCTGCAAGCAGCGTATATCGTACAGATGAGAACGGACATATAGAAATTTTAGTCAGATAGGTGATAATATATGTCGGAAAAGAGTAAAAATAGCCTTAAAAAATTAAAAGAAGATATAGAAAATAATAATATCGGCAGGTTGTATCTTTTTCACGGAGAAGAAAAATATCTGCTGGAATATTACCTGAAAATGCTTGAAAAAAAGCTGGTACAGCCAGGTATGGAGGAATTTAACTTCTATCGATTTGAAGGGGAATCAGTGCGCCCTGAGGAGCTTATAGACGCTGTTGAAGGGTTCCCAATGTTTGCCGAGCATAAGCTTGTAATAGTCCGTGATATCGATCTCTACAAGCTGTCAGTAGAGATGAGAACGATAATAGAGGATATATTTTCAGATATACCAGAGTACTGTTGTATTGTTGTTTTGTATGATACTATAGAGTATAAGGTGGACGCAAGGCTCAAGCTGTATAAGTTGATAAGCGAGGTGGGAACAGTTGTTGAATTTGAGGAGCAAGGAGAGCGTGAGTTGATACCATGGTTGAAGCGCCGATTCAGAGCTCTTGGGAAAACTATTGATAGGGCAGAAGCAGAGTACATGCTCTTCGTTTGCGGACACCAAATGACTGCGCTCATTTCAGAAACTGAAAAGATTGCGGCGTTTTCAGATGGTGAAAAAATAAGGAAAAGCATGATAGATGCTGTTTGTGAACCGGTGTTAGATGCGGTAATATATGATGTAGCGGATGATGTTGCGGTGCAGAAATATGGGGAAGCGATTAAAAAAATGCGTGAGCTTATAGCGATGAAGTATGAGCCTATTGTAATACTTAACTCGTTAGGAAGGCAGCTGCGGCAGATGTATTACGCAAAAGCC
>CALXAZ010000099.1 GCA_944386395.1 uncultured Clostridia bacterium | reverse complement strand
TATTATAAATAATATAAAATACATCCGATATTTTATTGATTTCTCATAAAGAAAGGGATGGCGGCATTGCCTCATATAGAAGTTATCAACCGTATACTTATTGCTGAAAAAAACGCCCGCGGCATTGCCGATGAGGTCCACGCCGAGCTTGACCGCTTGCCGGCAGCTCTCGAGAAGGAGCGCGATGAGCTGCGGGAAAAATATCTTGCCCGTGCAAACCGCAGAATCGAAACCGTCAGAACCACTGAAGAGTCATATGCTGAAGAAATGGAAAAGGTCATGGACGATCGCCTTAGTGCCGCCATAGCATCTTCCGAGGATGCGGCAAGGATTCACAGTGATGAATGGGTAAGCAAAATGTTTGACATGGTGATAAACGCTCCGTTCAGGGATTAAACGGAAAGGGAGCACATTATGATTTTACGCCTTATGAAATATGGTGGCGTGTCGGCAAAGGTACGAGCAATGTATGGCAAGCGCCTTACAGCCGGGGATTACGCCTCCATCAAGAGCGCAGGAAGCGTGAGTGCTGTGGCTTCTTATCTGAAAAATACAGGGTGGAGCGATGCCCTTAAAAGAGTATTTCCCGCAACTGTGACCCGCGAAGAGCTTGAGTCGGCGCTTCGCGTGGGGGTCTATGACGAGTATACAAGGATATACAAATTCATGTCTCGTGAGGATCATCCCATGATGGACTATATGCTTGAAAAGCTCGAGATAGATGAAATTTTTGATTTTACACGTTGTCTCAGTGTTGGGAAGCCAGATGATTACCAGTGTCATCTGCCTGATTTTTACCGCAGGCACAGCAGGCTTGACTTTGACAGGTTTACGTCATGCCGTAATTTCGGACAATTTATAACCTTTCTCACCGGCAGCCAATACTATAAACCGCTTGAGCGCCTGTTCCGTGAAAACGGAGGTGTCCTTCCGGAACAGCCGCTTATCGAAGTAGTTTTAAACACCCAATATTTTTCCCGCATATTTTCAATTATAAAAAAGAATTATTCCAGAGATGTTGCCCTGGCTCTTGAAAGGGGCTTCGGTATGCAAATAGACATGATGAATATCGCGTCTATAATACGTATCAAGCAATACTTTCCAAATATGAACGACGAGATACTCTCATACCTTCTCCCATTTTATCACAGGTTGCGTCCGGCTTTTATCTCCAAACTCATCTCTGCCCAATCGGCAGGAGACGTTTTTGATCTGCTAAAAACCTCAGGATATAGAAAGCTTTTTTCCGAAAATTCTTTTGCTTCTATAGATGCCTATACAACAAGGCAACTTTATTCGTTTTATCGTAAAATACTATTGTCTGCCGCGCCTTCGGTGCTCACTCCGATAGCGTATATGTATGTGCGCGGCACAGAGGTAACGAATATCATAAATATTACAGAGTGCATCTATTATGGAGTCGGACCCGACGAGGCTGGAATATACCTCACTTTTTAAACTGCATAACCTAAAATTGTCTATATAAAATCTAAACCAGGGGGTGTTACGGTGGCAGTGGCACAAATGAAACTCATAAACATCGTTGGTCCTGTTGCGGAATTTGATCGCATAGTCCGTCGGTGTATCGTAAACCGGGAGTTTCATCCGGAAAACGCCATGGATATCATGCAGACTGCCAAGGTGCTGCATCATATGGATGAAAACAATCCTTATATAGATCTGCTGCGCAGGATACGAAGCATTGCAGAGGCAAATGATATCCCGCTTGACTTTCATGAGTTTTCCTTTCCAGACGTAAGGCTGGACGATATTTCAAGTTATTACGACGGTTTTTCTGAAAAAATTAAAAAGCTCTCAGGCGAAGCAGACAGAATGGAGCGTGCAGCTTCCGATATTGATCAGGTAATAACTCAGCTTGAGCACATACACGGAATAGATGCCGATCTGCATGAGCTATTCGATCTCGAATATGTTAAGTTCCGCTTCGGCAGGCTTCCGCGCGAGGCCTATGACAACTTTCTCTCGAAGCTTGAACCTCAGAATAGTAATTATTATTTCTTCCCCACGAGCATCGAGCGCGACTACGTATATGGGTTTTACTTGGCTTTGAGGTTTGCCGCCGAGCGCGTAGAAACTCTATTTGCCTCACTGCGTTTTGAAAGGATATTTATTTCGGACAAGGTGCACGGCACCCCAGAGGACGCCATGCACCAGCTTTCTGACGAGCGCACATACAGCCTGGCTCAATGCGAAAGCTGCCGCAATCAGATTGCCGACTATATCCGGGCAGAATCTGACCGTTTTTTATCCTACTATTCGTATGTCTGCTACATGTCAGAAGCATTTGATGCAAGGAGGTACGCGGTCCGAACAGAAGATACCTTCTTTATGTATGGATGGGTTCCTCTCGATAGCGTCGAAAGCTTTATTAAAAATCTAGAGGCTCAAAAAAACGTACGCTATACAGTGGTGGAGCCAGGAGCTCTTGGGGACCACATCTCGCCTCCGGTCAAGTTGAAAAATAGGTGGCTGTTCCGGGCTTTTGAGCCGTTTGTCGAGATGTATGGACTTCCTTCCTATAACGAATTTGACCCCACCCCGCTCATGGCAGTGCTCTATACATTGCTTTTTGGGATAATGTTTGGAGACGTTGGGCAGGGCATATTGGTATCTGTAATAGGCTTTTTAATGTACAAGCTAAAGAAGATGTGGCTTGGCAAAGTGCTTGTCTATGCGGGTATAGCCGGTTGCTGCTTTGGTTTTTTCTATGGAAGCGTATTCGGCTTCGAAGAACTTCTGCCCTTTGGATTCCATGCGCTTGAGTCGAGCGCCAATACAAGCCTGATGCTGCAAACCGCTGTGTATCTCGGCGTCCTGCTCATATCCCTTGTAATAATCGTAAATGTCATAAACGGGATCAGGCAAAAGCAATATGAGAAAGCTATTTTTGGTCAAAACGGCATTGCTGGTCTCATATTGTACTGGGCAGTTATGCTACTGGTTCTTCCTCTTCTTGGCTTCCTGGATATAAGTATCTCTTCGCCGGTATTTATAATATGTGCCTTTGTTCTTCCTCTAATATTAGTATTGCTGCGCGATCCACTCGGCAAGCTTGTATCTGGAGATCCTGACTGGAAGCCGGACAATCTGCTCGATTTTCTGCTGGAAAACATATTTGAGCTGGTCGAGGTTCTCCTATCTTATGTAACAAATACTGTATCTTTTCTCCGCGTAGGCATATTTGCACTGAGTCACGCCGGAATGATGACGGTAGTATTCCTACTGGCTGGAGAGCCGAGAAATCCGGTAGTAGTCATTTTAGGTAATTTGGTTGTAATGGGCATCGAGGGCTTACTCGTCGGTATACAGGTTCTCCGCTTGAACTTCTACGAAATGTTCGGCAGATTCTTTGAGGCTGATGGACGTGCCTATTCCCCTATTACTATAAACTATAAGTCTGCAAACGAATAAACGGAGGTAATTAAAATGGAATTTGTATTCAGTTTTCTGCTCGTACTTATGCTTCTTTCTCCCCTCTACTTCATATATCGCGGAAAGGTACAGGGCAAAAATGTCAGGGGACATCTCATTGCAAATGTTATTTCTTTCTTTGCTTTATGCCTGATATTTACAGGCATAGGAATTGGAAATACGGCCTTTGCAGCAGATGTAGCCGAGGGTGCCTCGGGGCTTACAACGGGTGACGGAATTGGTCTTATAGCAGCAGCACTTGCAACGGGTTTGAGCTGCATAGGCGGTGGTGTTGCCGTTTCAGCGGCTGCTTCTTCTGCGCTGGGTGCGCTTTCAGAAAATGACAAAATCTTTGGTAAAGCTCTGATATTTGTCGCTATGGCGGAAGGTGTTGCGCTCTACGGAGTTCTCATCTCCTTCCAGATAATCTCTAAAATAGGCTAATAACATGAGGTATTTTGTTATTTCGGATAACGATGATACCCTTATCGGCATGCGGCTTGCAGGCATAGAGGGTAAAAAGACCGTTTCCCGGGATGATGTACGTGAAGCGATAAATTTTGCAATTTCAGCAGGCGATATAGGTATATTACTGATAAGCGAAAGGTGTGCCACACTTTGCCCCGAGCTCATAGATGGACTAAAGCTAACACTTTCCGCTCCGCTGCTGATAGAAATCCCTGACCGGGAGGGTTCAGGACGCGCGAGTGACTCGATAACACGTTATATCCGGGAATCCATCGGCATCAAAATATAGGGAGGTGTTCCGCAATGCCCGGTTACGACAATAAGCTTGACAAATTTATAAATGCAATAATTGACGATGCTAGCACGGAGGCAGAAAAGATACGGGACGAAATATCCTCCAGAAAAAAAGAATATATGTCTGCTGCCGAAGATGATATCCTCGCAGAGATGTATAATTACATCCGCACTACCACAAACCAGATAAAAACCGATGCGGGGCGCCGTGTATCGCGTAAAACTCTTGAGATAAAGCGTACCCTTGCTGAACGCCGCGCAGAAATAGCAAAGAATATTCTGGAAAAGGTGCGGGCAAGGGTTATCGATTATACTCTCTCCCCTGAATACTCCAAATCGCTTGAAAAAATGGCAGAGTATGCAAAAAAGCGGCTCGGAAGTGATGGGTTGGTTATTTACCTTCGTGCGGAGGATATGAAATACAGCAAAGCATTAAACGAAAAAGTACCTGCTGAGTATCTTGAAGGAAAAATATCTCTTGGCGGGATACTTGCAGGCAGCAAATCTCAGAATATCCGCGTAGATCTTACCTTTGACAACTCTTTTGAGGATGTATCCGGCAAATTTGCCGAGATATCAGGTCTTGGTCTGCACGGCGAAGAATAGCAATTTTTTTAGAATGGAGCTACCGCTATGGGCGATTCTTATTATATCCACGGTATAAACGGTCCTGTTGTCACCGTTCACGGCGGCAGAGGGCTTTCGGTAATGGATATGGTGCATGTTGGAAATCTCGGGTTGATAGGCGAGGTTGTCAGCGTGCGCTCGGGCGAGACGACAGTCCAGGTATATGAAGAGACTGCCGGGCTTCTTCCCGGAGAGCCTGTCACTTCAACAGGTGCTCCAATGTCCATACTTCTTGGTCCAGGGCTTCTTAACAACATATTTGATGGTATCGCACGTCCCCTTCGCGCAATAGAAAAGAAAAGCGGCAATTTTATAGCACGTGGAATAAATCTTGCCGCTCTAGACATCGAAAAGCGCTGGGACGTAAAAATGACAATAAAACCCGGGGATACTCTATCTCCAGGCGCAGTATTTGCCGAGACACAGGAGACCCCTGCCATCCTTCACCGCAGCATGGTTCCACCCAATATCAGTGGCACAGTAAAATCTGTACTACCGGATGGAAGCTATACTGTAACTGACACTCTTGCCGTTCTGGAAACCGTGAACGGTCAGACTTTTGAACTCAAGCTTGCCCATGAATGGCCTATACGCCGCGCCAGACCGGTTGTCAACAGGCTTCCAATAGACCGACCTCTGATAACTGGACAGCGAATAATTGATACGTTATTTCCTATTGCAAAGGGAGGATGCGCTGCTATTCCTGGACCGTTTGGGGCCGGCAAAACCGTTACCCAGCATCAGCTAGCAAAGTGGTCTGACGCAGATATTATCGTATACCTCGGATGCGGTGAACGCGGCAACGAAATGACTCAGGTGCTTGAGGAATTTGGTGAACTTATAGATCCACGTACAAAGCAGCCCTTGCTCAATAGAACTGTGCTTATCGCAAACACATCAAATATGCCTGTTGCCGCAAGGGAAGCTTCAATATATACTGGTATGACTATTGCCGAATATTATCGTGACATGGGATACCACGTGGCAATAATGGCTGACTCTACTTCTCGCTGGGCAGAAGCACTGCGAGAGATATCTGGTCGCCTGGAGGAGATGCCTGCTGAAGAGGGCTTTCCTGCATACCTTCCCTCGCGCCTTGCTGAATTCTATGAGCGGGCAGGCTATATGGAAACTCTCAGCGGAACAGAGGGTTCAGTCACCGTTATTGGGGCTGTTTCTCCGCAGGGCGGCGATTTCTCCGAACCTGTTACCCAGAACACAAAGCGCTTTGTACGCTGTTTCTGGGCCCTTGATCGCGCTCTTGCTTACGCAAGGCACTATCCTGCAATAAACTGGACCACGTCCTACTCTGAGTATACCGACGACCTCTCTGCCTGGTACGAAAAAAGGTTTGGTACAAAATTTGCCCAACTGCGCACCAGGATGACTAATTTGCTTCACGAGGAAACACAGCTTCTTGAAATTGTAAAGCTCATAGGCTCGGATATGCTTCCAGAGGATCAAAAGCTCACAATCGAGGCTGCAAGGATAATACGTCTAGGATTTTTGCAGCAGAACTCTTTCCACGATACAGACACCTACGTTCCAATCGAAAAACAGATAAAAATGATGGACGTTATGATGTATTTTTATGACAAGGCGCAAGAACTGGTATCACGCAATATCCCAATATCTCAGCTTAGAGAGAGCGGTATTGCAGATGCCCTGATAAGGATAAAATATGACGTCCCGAATGACAATATCGATCTCATAGACAGCTATTTTGGCAAGATAGACGATGCAGTAGATGCAGTCCTTGCTAAAAACTAAGGAGGGAACCGCTTTGAAAATAGAATATGTAGGGCTTTCAGAGATAAACGGTCCGCTCCTTGTTCTTGACGGGGTAAGGGGCGTCGCCTATGACGAAATGGCAGAAATTGTCCTCGACAGCGGTGAGCACAGATACGGTCGAGTGACCCAGATAGACGGTGAAAGAGCTGTCATACAGGTATTTGAAGGCACCAAGGGAATCTCGCTTGAGAATTGCCACACACGCTTCAGCGGTCACCCGATGGAGCTTGCGCTCTCACACGAAATGCTCGGACGTGTATTTGATGGCGCCGGGCGCCCTGTAGACGGACTCGGAAATCTATACCCGGATGAAAAGCGGGACATAAACGGTTCTGCAATTAATCCGGTTTCGCGGCAGTATCCACGTAGCTGTATATATACCGGTATTTCTGCAATAGATGGCATGTCCACCCTCATACGCGGTCAAAAACTTCCTATCTTTTCTGGATCGGGTCTCCGTCATAATGAGCTTGCCGCCCAGATAGTCCGTCAGGCAAAGGTCGCCGACGATGACAGCGATTTTGCTATCGTATTTGCTGCAATGGGAGTAAAAAATGATACCGCAGATTTCTTCCGTAAAAATTTTGAGGAGTCAGGGGCATTACAGCGTGTTGTAATGTTTTTAAACCTGGCAAGTGACCCTATAATCGAGCGCATACTAACGCCTCGGTGTGCTCTTACGGCGGCAGAGTATCTCGCTTTCAAGCATGGCTATCACGTTCTTGTCATCATGACCGACATTACCTCATATTGCGAAGCTGTACGTGAATTTTCCTCGTCAAAAGGGGAGATTCCCAGCAGAAAGGGTTACCCTAGTTATCTTTATTCTGACCTTGCCTCTATTTATGAACGTGCCGGCATGATACACGGTTTAAAGGGTTCAGTTACCCAGGTACCGATACTTACCATGCCAAATGATGATATCAACCATCCGATACCAGACCTCACCGGTTATATTACTGAGGGGCAAATTGTTCTCGACCGTGATCTTGACCAGAGAGGTGTGTATCCTCCAATAACAGTTTTGCCATCGCTCAGCCGCCTAATGAAAGACGGCATCGGTGAAGGCTTTACACGTGAGGATCATCCAGCTCTTTCAAACCAGCTCTTTGCCGCCTATTCAAAGGTTCAAGACGCGCGTTCCCTTGCATCAGTTATTGGCGAGGATGAGCTGAGTGACACCGACAAAAAGTATATGGAATTTGGTCGTCTCTTTGAAAAATATTTTATCCAGCAGTCCCAGTTTGAAAACAGGACTATCGACCAAACCCTTGATCTTGGATGGCAGCTTCTTTCTGTACTGCCACGCGATGAGCTTGATCGCATAGATGATGACATGCTGAGTAAGTATTACAGACCAGGTGCTATCTCCTCACTCGCCGAAAAGGACAGCAAAGGGGCGATATAAATGGCAGCAATTGTACCTACCAAAGGAAACCTGATTGCCCGTAAGCATTCTCTTGAGCTTGCCCAAATGGGTTATGACCTAATGGACAGGAAGAGAAATATCCTTATCCGCGAAATGATGAATCTTATCGATAGAGCACAGGAGATACAGTCCCAGATAGACAGTACTTTTTCAGAGGCATATCACTCTCTACAAACGGCAAATATTACCCTGGGTATGATAGGCAATATTGCCGAAACTACTCCGGTGGACAACAGCATTGAAATACGCTTTCGCTCGATAATGGGTGTGGAAATACCAATGATCCCTCCGGATGAGACTCCTCCAAAAATATTTTACGGTTTCGGTGGGACTAAC
>CALXAZ010000098.1 GCA_944386395.1 uncultured Clostridia bacterium | reverse complement strand
CTCCGTGCTGAACAGCCCAGCCGCAGCTCCCACCAAGATTGCGTTGGTATGGGCAATCGTGTTCGCCAAAACCGGCACGTTTGAAGCAGTTTTATGTTTCAGCAGCAAAGTTGACAGGTTTTCTTTAAGATGTTATTATTAAAATTACATGTTGTAAGTATATCATGTAATTTTATACTTTATAAGTAGATGAATATATTTTTTGAGGTGAGCGCATGAAATACTCCACAAAATTGAGCGATGCACTGCACATATTGGTTTTTCTCAGCTTAGGTGCAAGCCAGCCTCTAACAAGCGCCAAGATTGCGGAAAGCGTAAAGACCAACCCGGCTTACATCCGGCAATTGATGGCTACGCTAAAAAATGCAGGTATCATCTCCAATACACAGGGGCAGGCAAATGCCAGTCTGACATGTGAGTCCAGCGAAATAACGGTACTCGATGTTTACCGGGCAGTAGAAGGCAATAAACCATTGCTTCATTGGGATGTGGATACCAATCCGGAATGTGGTGTAGGGGTCTATATCCAGCTCACCATTGCTGATTTTTATCAGGAGATTCAGGAAACAGCAGAAAAGAAAATGCAGTCTATCACGTTGCAGTCGATCATAGAAAAGTATTACAGCAAATTAGATCAACTGGATCTGGAATCAAAGGGATAAATACCTAAGTTAGGGGATGTTTATAACGAAAACTCATAAAAAAATCGGATTGGTAGTAGAAGGCGGAGGAATGAAGTGTGCCTATAACGCCGGGATTCTGGATGCTTTCCTGGAAGAACAAATTGCATTTGATTATTGCATCGGCGTATCTGCCGGGTCAGGTAATTTAGCGTCCTATCTGGCCGGACAGAGAGAGAGAAATCTCCGGTTTTTTACCAAGCACATCCACTCCTCTAACTATTTTGGATTGAAAAGCCTGCTGAAAACCGGAGATCTCTTTGGTCTGAAGTATATATACGGTGATCTGACCTGTGCGGAAGGAAAAGACCCGCTGGATTTTTCCGCTTTTATGAAAAACCCGGCAGAGTATGAAGCTGTTGTTACAAACGCTTTGACGGGAAAACCGGAATACTTTGGCAGGGAAATGATGAAACAGGATGACTATCGCGTAATTATGGCCTCCAGCGCCATTCCTGTGGTATGCCATCCGGTGGAATTGAATGGGATACCATATTTTGATGGGGGTCTTACCGATGCAATTCCGGTTCGCCGCGCCTTGGAGCAGGGCTGCAAGAAGCTGGTTGTTATCCTTTCTAAGAATAGGGACTATGTACGAAAGCCCCAGGGTATGCGCAAACTGTACAGCAGGGTCTGCTGTAGTTATCCGAACATCGTGGATGCGATTGACCGCCGGCATATCGTGTATAATGAGAACATGAAAGATGTGTTTTCGCTGGAGCGGGAGGGCATTGCGTTTGTATTTGCGGCAAGTGAGCCCATCCGCGTGGGAACTTATTCCATGAAAGAGAAAGCAGAACTGGAACTATATGATGTTGGTCGGAGAGATTTTTCCACGCAGAAGGAGAATTTGATGAAATTTCTTTCTGCCTGAGATAAAGCAAAACATAGGATAAAACAGCAAGGAAAGTGAAATGTTTTATGGGTAAAAACTAAAATCATAGTTCTTAAAACCAAACATAATCAGGGTCCCGCAGATCGGTATGCAACGCCAAACCCGGGCAGGTCAGTACCGAGTGTCGTCTGATTGCCATGAAGCAGATCTACAATGCGGGTATCCGCACCGGCTGCTTTATTTCCCTGGTTTGCCGACATAACGGACCGCCCTACGGTCGGGCTAAGCCGGATTATCAAGTGACTACGGATTACTTTGACCACGCGGAAATACGAGGTTCAGAAAACAACGGACGGCTCAAAAGGATATAATACTGTGGCTAAAACGAAAGTCGGAGCATTTTGCTCCGGTCTTTTGCTTTCTGTCCAATTTTTTGCAATTCGAAATACTTGTTGATATACCGGCACCTCACTTTTTCCCAAACGGAAGTACCCTTTGCCCAAACAGCAGGATAATTATCAAAGGTATTGACGGCGAAGCATTTTCTGGGTATTATGACATTACGATTAAACGATTATTTAATCGTTATATTAAATATAGAAGCATTTTTAGAGAGGAGCTTTTGTGATGAAAAAGACTTATAAGATCGAAGTGGATTGTGCTAACTGCGCTAACCTGATGGAGGATGCAGCACGGAAAACCACAGGTGTTAAGAATGCTACGGTAAACTTTATGACTCAGAAAATGATTGTGGAGTTTGAAGAGGGTCAACAAGTGGCCAGCGTCATGGAGGGTGTGCAGAAGGCCTGCAAGAAGGTAGAGCCTGACTGCGAGATTTTCCTGTGAGAACAGAAGGTTCCATTAAAAGAGCGTCCTGGAAGCAGTTGCTTGTGGGGCGCTTGTCTTGTTAAAATAAAAAACAAACCATTAAGCAATGCATAGAAAGGATAATTGATATGCAGGAATATATTGTAAATGGTCTGCTAATTGTGGTTGCGCTTCTTGCCTTGATTCTCCAAATCATAGCAGCGCGACCTTCCACTGGCATGACCAGAAAACAAAAAGTGATGCTGTGGCGCATCCTGGCTGCCACCACGTTGTTGCTGATACTCCAGGCTTTGGGTTCTGCCATCTTTAACCTGTTGGGTGGAGCAGGTCGTTGGGTCCGCCTGACCATTTTTCTGATAGACTACCTAATCATTGGATATGATATCCTGCGAAAGGCATATAAAGGTATCCGTAACGGTCAGGTCTTTGACGAAAACTTTCTCATGGCAGTGGCCACATTGGGGGCCTTGACACTGGCTGTGTATGAGAACGGCGATTATCTGGAGGCCATTGCTGTCATGCTGTTCTACCAAGTGGGCGAATGGTTCCAGTCTTATGCCGTGGGTAAGAGCCGTAGAAATATCAGTGATCTGATGGATATTCGCCCAGACTACGCCAACATCGAGCACGATGGCAAAT
Source organism: uncultured Clostridia bacterium (assembly GCA_944386395.1). Classification (GTDB taxonomy): domain Bacteria; phylum Bacillota; class Clostridia; order Oscillospirales; family JAAYOS01; genus CALXAZ01. The sequence goes on along the minus strand of CALXAZ010000098.1, from coordinate 11,545 downwards.
TGAAACAGGTAGACCCGGATGAGGTTTGTGTTGGTACCATTATCGTGGTACAGCCCGGTGAAAAGGTACCTATTGACGGCACTGTGGTGGAAGGTTCCTCCACCTTAAACACTGCTGCACTCACTGGAGAAAGTCTCCCTCGTGAGATCAAGACCGGGGATGAAATCATAAGCGGTTGTATTAACATGACCGGTCTTCTGAAAATTCAAACCACCAAGGAGTTTGGAGAGTCTACAGTTTCCAAAATTCTGGATCTGGTAGAAAATGCTTCTTCTCGCAAATCCAAGTCGGAAGGCTTTATCTCCCGATTTGCCAAGATTTACACACCGGCAGTCTGCTACGCCGCACTAGCCCTTGCCATTCTCCCGCCGCTGGTGCGAATGCTCATTATGGGTCTGGATGCCGGATGGGAAACTTGGATTTATCGAGCTCTCACTTTCTTGGTAGCCAGCTGCCCTTGTGCGTTGGTTATCTCCATCCCTTTGTCTTTCTTCGCTGGGATCGGCGGTGCCAGCAAGGCAGGCGTTCTGGTAAAAGGTTCCAACTACTTAGAGATCCTGTCCAAAACCAAGGTAGTTGTTTTTGATAAGACTGGTACCCTGACGCAGGGGGTCTTTGAGGTCGACGGCATCCATCACAGCGAAATAGAGAATGCCAAGCTGGTGGAGTACGCCGCTTTGGCGGAGAGCGCTTCTTCACACCCCATCAGTAAGAGCCTCCAGAAAGCTTACGGCAAGGAAATCGACCGCAGCAGGGTCACCGACATTCAGGAGATCAGTGGCAATGGTGTGATTGCCAAGGTGGATGGTGTGGAGGTAGCTGCCGGAAATGACAAGCTGATGGACCGGTTGGGAGTACAGTACATCTCCTGTCACAGTGTGGGTACTATCATCCATGTGGCCATCAACGGCAAATATGCGGGACATATAGTCATTTCGGACGTAGTGAAGCCCCACTCCAAGCAGGCCATTCAGACCCTGAAAGAGGCGGGTGTTCGCAAGACCGTTATGCTTACCGGCGATGCCAAGAAGGTCGCCGACCAAGTGGCCGAAGCCCTGAGCATTGATGAGGTATACAGCCAACTGTTGCCAGCGGACAAAGTGGAAAAAGTGGAAGAACTGCTGAAGATGAAGCACAGTGATAAGACCAAGCTTGCCTTTGTGGGCGATGGCATAAACGATGCTCCGGTACTGCGTCGAGCCGACATCGGCATTGCCATGGGTGCCATGGGTTCTGACGCTGCTATTGAGGCCGCCGATGTAGTGCTGATGGATGATGACCCAATGCAGATATCTAAGGCAATTAAAATCAGCCGCAAGTGTTTGCGTATCGTTTATCAGAACATCGTGGTAGCTATTGGGATAAAGCTGATTTGTCTTGTGTTGGTGGCTTTAGGATTTGCAAATATGTGGCTGGCAGTCTTTGCTGATGTGGGCGTAATGATTATTGCTGTATTTAATGCCATCCGGGCTTTGCTTGTAAAAAATCTCTGAGCTTTTTATGCACGAGGACAAATGCGGTAGAAACCGATTTTTGGCGTCAAGTCTTATTGGCTTGACGCCAATTTTTTGCTTTTATCAGTAATATCTATCGTATGGTTCAATTTTAACCATACGTACAGCGCATGGTTAAAGATAAACGATAAGTATTAGATATTTTATAAGGGCGCTCTTATAATAAAATCAAGATATTAAGATGTATCTGATGATTTAAATACAGGAAAATCCGTTAAAACAGGAGGATACCATAGGAAAAAAGTAATCGGAGCTTTTTTGTCGCTTGTTCTTCTGACATGGATAATTGCAGGATGCGCAACGAGCGTGACAACTCAATCGCCTGAAAGTCTTTTTCTCCGCAGCCGGAGTCGAATACAACCCGGGTATCGGAAAGCAGTGGCTCCGTTGCATCCCAAGAAGCTAAGAAAGACGAAACGATTGACCTTTAGGCACCCTATTGTCTACATGACTGCGGGAATCAGCTCAGAGGGTACCAGGCACTGGAAGCAGATCCGTAGGGAAATGTTGCAGTGAAGCTTTCTACAGGTGAGCCGGGGAGCAATTACCTGCGCGCTGACCCGGTACAGTCACTTGAAAATTTCCCCATTGTGGAGTGCAACACGACCTATGGCAGTTCCCGTTTTAGTACGGATATGCATTATCAGGTTTAATTAAATAGTGGGAGAAATTTTTAAGTAAAAGAACGGAAAATCCAGGCATATCAAGGATAATAGGTATTCAGAGCGCTTTAGTACGCTCTTAAGGATGCCCGCCGCGCTCTCCCTGTTCTCCAAGCGCTGATAATGCTTTTTAGACTAAGATTTAATAGCACCATGCCCGGAGGTTTTCCTCCGGGCATAGTTTGTTTTAATCAGATATACTATAAATTTTTAAGGAGGTGTATTTGATATAAGTAAAAATCTGTCATTTAATCAGTAGCATAAGGGTACCCGCGATGATAAAGGTAAGCCCAATTCCTGATTTGACAGAGAGCTTCTCTTTAAATGCAACGTAGGAAAATGCCACGGTAACAAGTATGCTGAGCTTATCGATTGGTACGACTACGCTTGCAAGTCCATCCTGCAAAGCACGGTAATAGCACATCCAGGACAAGCCGGTTGCAAGCCCGGAGAGAGCGATAAACATCCAGCTGCGCCTGTCAATTGTTTTTATCTCTCTCTGCTTATGGGTAACGAATACTATTGCCCACGCCATTATCAGTACGATGATTGTCCTGATAGCAGTTCCAAGATTGGACTCAACCCCTTCAATACCTATCTTTCCAAGAATAGATGTTAGGCTTGCAAATACGGCAGAGAGCAGCGCATATATGAGCCATTTGTAACCGGAAGCCCCGGGTGCGCTATCAGCCTTTCGTTGAATCATCATATATGTACCAATAGCTATAAGCAGCATAGCAGCCGATTTTATGCCATTGATAGGTTCACTAAGGAATATAAATGCAAGCAACATTGTCAGTATTGTGCTAGATTTATCTATCGGAACGACCTTATTCACATCGCCGAGTTGAAGGGCACGAAAGTAGCATATCCATGAGCCGCCGGTTGTAAGCCCGGATAGGATAAGGAAAAGCAGAGTTTTGCCACTTATATCTGCCATGGAGTGTTGAGAGCCGACGATAAACACCATCAGCCAAGAGAACACCAGTACAATGACGGTTCTGAGAGCTGTGGCAAGGTGTGAATCGGTGTTTTTGATGCCAATCTTTGCGAGGATGGATGTGACACCGGCAAAGAACGCTGAGCCAAAAGCGTAGACCACCCACATATATATATACCTCCAATATACGAAAAAAGTATGAAATATATAGGAAAACCAATATAATAAGCAACTTTTTGCGCATATAGTATATCACTATGTATTTGGAATGTAAAGGAAATATTGTTTTTAAGGAAATATAAGCCGCAGATATCCTGACTTCTGTAAGATAAAAAAGTATACGATTTTACAGAGGTTGCATATATAAAAATAAGAGCGCCACAGGGGCGCCCTTATATGTTTATGTTTTAATATTCTCAGTTTATAGCATGTCGCGTGACGCAACGAAATCTATCCCGGTACCCAGGATATCTTTAACAACAATGTCCCCAAGCTTCACCGGAGCCTTAAGTTCGATACCGTCAAGCAGCTTCATAGCCTCGAATATCAGCTTTTTGGGTATAGCCCCGTTGGTTTTAACAGGTATACGCCTGTGCATAGCACCGGTGATTTTGACAGTGGAGGTGACAACACGTGTGGGATTGAGAAGCTCATTTTTACCATAAGCCTCCCCCTTTTCGCAGGAATGCCCTGTTACCCTGTATCCGTTTTCCGTGTCTACCTTCAGGCGGCAGCCTCTTGGACAGACTATACATGTCAGCTCTGTCATGCCTGCACCTCCTCTATCGAAACTGTCAAACTGTCCCCTCCGGCAGTATCGAGAAGCTTCCGTGGGAGCACTATATGTTCCATTTCGCCGGGGACTAGATAATCGCGCTTGAATTTTGCTATCTGTTTTCCGTCGCCATCAAAAACCAGTATCGAAGCCTCACCAAATACGCGGTTTACACGGAAAAATATATCGGCAAGCTTTTCAATGCGCATGGGGCGGAGCTTCTGGGGAACGGTGTATGTCACAGCGTTGCCTGTTTTCATCGCAAGCACCTTTTCATCGGTCTGGGAAAGTCCCTTGGCAAACGCAGCCGCAGCACGTCCTGCGCGCTTGCTCTCTTCTGTTACATAGTCAACAAGGTCGTGTACATGTACGACGTTTCCACAGGCAAATACTCCGGGGAGAGAAGTTTCCATGTTTTCGTATACGATAGCGCCGTTTGTGCGGGGATCTATCGCTATACCTGCGTTTTTCGTAAGCTCATTTTCGGGGATGAGCCCGACGGATAGCAGGACCGTGTCGCAGTCAAAGCTTATTTCAGTGCCGGGGATCGGTTTTTTAGTAGAGTCGTCTACTCTGGAAACGACTACCCGTTCCACCCTCCCGCTGCCTTCTATCTTTGTGATGGTGTGGCTGAGATAAAGAGGGATGTTGTAATCGCCAAGACACTGGACGATATTTCGGTTCAACCCGCTTGAATACGGATTTAGTTCTACACAGGCAAGCACTTCAGCACCCTCGAGCGTCATACGGCGCGCCATTATCAGCCCAATATCTCCAGAGCCAAGAATAACTACCCTGCGTCCCACCATATATCCCTCAATATTCATATAGCGCTGAGCAGCCCCAGCAGTAAATACACCTGAGGGACGGTCTCCAGGGATGGATATGGCTCCGCGGGTACGCTCCCGGCAGCCCATCGCAAGGATGACAGACCTTGTTTTCAGTATCTGATACCCATCGGAGGTGTTGACGGCATGTACCTCACGGTTTTTTGTTATGTCCAGCACCATTGTGTCGAGCTTGACCTCAACCGAGGTGTCGTTCAGCATTTTAATAAAGCGCCCGGCATACTCTGGACCGGTGAGTTCCTCCTTAAAATAGTGAAGCCCGAAGCCATTGTGTATGCATTGGTTTAGAATGCCGCCCAGTTCTCTGTCTCGCTCGATAATAAGTATGTTTTTTAGACCCTGCTCATAGGCCTCGCACGCGGCGGCAAGACCGGCAGGCCCTCCTCCAATAACTATAAGGTCATACATTTCCTGTGCCCCCCTTCGTTTCGCCCACAAGAATATATGTGCCCGATTTATCTTTAAGGACGGAAGTGCGCGGAATGCCGAGCTCTCGTGCGATTATCTCGAGCACTCTCGGACCGCAGAACCCTCCCTGGCAGCGCCCCATTCCGGCTCCGGTACGCCGCTTAATACCGTCTACAGAGCAAGGCGGAATAGGAGAGCGCAGCGCAGCCACAATTTCGCCTTCGGTTATGGTTTCACAACGGCATATCACGCGCCCGTATAGTGGATCTTTTGCTATAAGACGGTTTTTTTCATCATCTGTAAGCTCTTTAAAGCGTATTTGTTTTCTCTCATCGATAAAACTGGACTTTTCAGTAAGCTCAAGTCCGGCGCCCGTGAGCAGCTTTACAGCTTCTTTTGCGATTGCAGGTGCAGCCGATAGCCCCGGGGACTTTATTCCAGCGAGGTTGAAAAAGTTTTTTACGCTGTGGCTCTCTTCTATTATAAAATCGGAGCGGTCGCTTTGAGAGCGGATACCGGAAAAGTTCCGGATATTGTCACGAAAGCTTGTACTTGGCACAGATTTTTGAGACATCAGCTTTACATATTCCAGACCTTCAGCAGTGGTGGATACATCATCCCCATCACTTACCGGCTCGGCATCAGGACCGACAATGAGGTTTCCGTGTACTGTGGGGGAGACAAGGACACCCTTGCCTGCTGCAGTTGGGCATTGGAAGATTGTGCGCGTCACACGGGAGCCCTCGCTTTTGTCGAGCAGGAAGTACTGTCCACGGACAGGATGTATCTCAAATTCCTTTTCTCCGATAAGCTCATGTACTTCGGCGGAATGTACCCCTGCAGCGTTTATTATGTATTTTGCGCGGTAGTTTCCAGATGACGTTTGTATTTCAAACTGGTTTTCCACCTTTTTGATTGCTGTTACACGGCTTGAGGTACGGATGTCAACCCCGTTGCGGACGGCAGTTTCAGCCATCGCAAGGGCATATTCCCATGGGGAGATTATGGCAGATGACGGAGCATAGAGAGCACCGATAACTTTGTCACTGAGATTTGGTTCCATCCGTTTTGCCTCTTCACCGGATATGACAGCTATCCCCGGCACACCATTGGCAACGCCCTGTTCGTAGAGCTTTTGGACGTGGGCAAGATCTGCCTCATCAAAGGCAAGGACAAAAGCACCGCATTTGTTATAAGGGACATCGAGCTTTTTGCATATTTCCTCTGCAAGAGCGGCGCCTTCCACATTGAGCCGGGCCATTGCCGTGCCAGGCTCGGGATCATATCCGGCGTGGATAATGGCAGAATTTGCCTTGGTTGTAACATCTGCGATATCATTGGCAGCCTCGAGGAGGAGGGTGCGCAGTTTATATCGCGAAAGCTCATAGGCAGCAGCGCAGCCCACAACGCCGCCACCAATAATTGCGATATCGTACATAAATTACCCCTTCTTTACCAGGCTTGGAGCATCACAATATGCTCCATATTTTTATCTATAAATATAATGCGGCAGAGCGCCGCGGGCTACCTCAAAAGTGTGGAATTGGTGAGGATCTGCCCCAGGGAATGCTCTGCGGCAAACGACCTGTTGTTATTATAACATTTAAAGGATTGCAGCACAACAGGAAATTGCAAGCGATTACATAAAGCATATACTGGTTTATATGGTGGATATATGTAAAAAGCTATCTGTCGCATACTGAGATAACAAAATAAGATTTATGTTTTAAAAACAGGGGGACAGCTGTAAAAGCTGTCCCCCTGTGTCATTGCAGATTTTAAAATTTTTATTCAATGCCAGATCTATCTCAAATATCTAAAGTCTGAAATATAAGATTTTGCAGATATGTATGGAAGTCTATTTTTGATAAGATATTAAAATATGTATCCATTCAGCTATATTACAGGGACATTGCCTTCGCGAAGGAGATATTCGAGTGCTAATTTATCAAGCTCGTCCATACCATTATACCCTACGGGTGTATCACCAAGAAACATCCAACCAAAATTTTCGCGGCTCTCTGGCCAGAATGGAAGCCCTTCACCATTTGGATCGCCTGTCTTAATAAAATTTGCCCAGTACGAACTGTAGATATCGGCAAGCTTAAAGTCAAGCTCAGTCCAAGGACGGCAGGGGGGAACGTTATCACGCAGAGAGGAGAAAGTATACCACATTTCACTGGAATGCCACGCAAGGAGGTTTTTTGTGTCGCGGCATGTTCCTTTTTCCTCATCAAGGCAAGGCGTATAATGCCCGAAGCTGTATGAATAATTGTGAACATTTGGACAAAGTTTTGCGCGATATGCACCGAAATAGCGATTGACAATCACGCTGCCATTTGAAAATGCGCGGGCTGCAAGCTCACGGTTTTTCAAATTGCAGTTTTCATCATTAACGGGGCAGAGCTTTTCAAAGTTAAATTTGTCGTAAAGGTCACCTAGTTTTTCTTTCATAAAGGAATAGAATTCTGTGGCACTTTTAAATGGCTGCGGCAGCTTGTGCTCATATTCACGCACAGAATTTTCTCCGACATTTCCGCCTGAGAGATAGTCTATTGAACAGCCATATTCCTCCATGTTTTTTGCGCCTGAGATATTTGCTATATAGATACCATCGTACACCATGCTGGGAGGTAGAGTAGGACCTTCACCTCTACGTGTCCTTGCACCTTTGTAGAACCGTTCGGCAGGTATGCGCCGTAGCTCATCGATGGGAAGCTCGGGATCTATACCACAGGTCTTGAGATATTCCTTTGCATTATCATATTCGCTGTCTATTGTGGGGTAGTCGCGTAGCCACGCGAGATTGCTCTGATTTATGCAACGCTTTATCATACCTGCGGCCTTTGGCGAAGTAGCAAGGGCTGTAGATTTTGCGGTGCCTCCTGATTGTCCGCCAACAGTGATGTTGTCTGGATCTCCACCAAACGAACTAATGTTTTCACGCACCCATTTGAGTGCAAGGAGCTCATCCATTAGACCGTAGTTGCCACTTGTGCCCTGTTCCTTTGTGAGCTGAGGCAGACATAGGTAGCCCATGATGTTTAGCCGCTGACCAACACTGACAACGATAATGCCTTTGCGTGCAAGCTCACTTGGATCAAATTCAATTTCAGCGTAATGCCCTGAGGAAAGTCCGCCACCATGAAACCACATAAATACAGGACGTCTTTCTTTGGGTGACTGTGCACCGGTGGTAATGTGCAGATATAGACAATCTTCGCTCATCGGGGGATGTCCCGCGTACCAGAAGTCGGACTCCCATGGTTCATTTGGTTCCAATGGAATGCTTTGCATGGGGCGGCTTGCAAAATGGCTGACATCGCGGATACCTACCCATGACTCGTGCTCAACAGGGGGTTTCCAGCGGAGTTCTCCTACAGGAGGCTCTGCATATGGAACGGATCTAAAAGTAGTGATGCCTGCATATTTGCCTGTGAGCTCTTCACCCTTCATCTTTCCGTATTTTGTAGTTACGATTCCTATACTCATTATAAATTTCTCCTTTTATATTATCTGGTTGTGTACCGTTGTAATAATCATGTCTCAAATTGTGTCTTATTTATATTATTGTAATCCTTTTAATTCCCTGTATTTGCTGGGTGTGATACCCTCATATTTGAGAAAAACGCGATTGAAGGTGCTGCTTGAATTGCTGTAGCCCAGCATGTCGGCGATGTCTTTAATGCTGAGGTTGGTATTGCGAAGCAACTCCTTAGCTCGGGTAAGGCGTCTTAGGTGGATGTACTCGAGAGTGCTCATACCGACACTTTTTTTCAGGGTGCTTGATATCTGCTTTCGACTAATTCCTATTGCTTCTGCAAGCGTTGCAACGTTTAGATTGTAGTCGCTTAAATGTTCATCTATATATTTTGTCGCACGCTCTGCTATATAGCTTACCGGCTGAGTGTCGTGCTCATCTCCATCTATATATTCGCTCATATGCTGAGCTTTTTTAAATTCTCCTTCACGAACCAGCTGTGCTATCTGTTCAAGCTGTTCGCTTTTTGTCACTGCTCCATAGTCGTCTTCGCTGTAAACTCCGGTATGTGACTCCACTTCAACTCTGTCATGGTAGTCGAGAACCGATGCCGCCTCCATATAACATATCCGCAGCTCGTCAAGCGAAGAATGCATGCTACTTACGGCAGTGGAAATGTTGAGTGAAAAATGTTCGTGCAAAAAGTCTATCCCTCGGTCAAGGTTCTGACAAATAAGCTCTGCGCGTGCAGGGGTGTCATTACCGGGAATGATAAACAGTACGGTATCTTGCAGGTACATACTCTCAATATTTCCAAGCGGTCGTAGAAGCTCTAAGATAACGTTTTCAACAGAATATAGGACATATTGCATCGTTTCTGATTCGGGCTCGGAAGGGGAGGACAGAACCCCCATGTCAGTTATTTTTGCTAGTGCAATAAAGTAACTGGAAAGATCAAGATTGAGCCCGTATTCTTCTATTGAATTGCGGATATAGTTGACTTCGCCAGGTCTGCCTAGCATAAGGTTTTTCAACATCGTATCAGACAACCGCTTTTCATCTCGCTCAATTTTCCGCTTTCCGCTTTCAAGCTCAGAAAGCGCAAGATTTAATGCATCCTCGAGATGTTTCATGTCTGTCCTTTTAATGGAACTTTCTGTACTCTTTTCCAGCATCATTATCATACGCTTGATAGTGGCGTATTTTTTGTGTGCAACAAGGTATGACATGATAAAACCCGTAATGAGATATACGATGAGGATTACAGATGCTATAAGCATTATTGAGTTTACACGATTGAGAAATTCATTGCGTGGAATAAACGCAGAATAGCTGTTTGCCAGTGAAGTTTGGCTGAGAGAGACCACCGACCAGTAATTCATATCAGGTGTTTGGTCCGCATTTTTTAATGAGACACCAGACCGGTCAATAATAAATGTCCCGGAATGGGTGGTCATTTCTATATAAACGTTTTCTGTCCAAAGCATGCTTTCAAACAGAACTGCTGCGCTATCTAAAGTGAGTACAGCTATGGCATAGTCAGGCTTTATCAAAAATGGGGACTGACGTACGGCCTGTGCACATACTATGCGTAAGCCGGTGTTGTCAGTAAAGTAATATATATCCCGGAAATTGGAGGATGATAGTATTAGGTCCACAAACTCTGGGTCAATACCGTAGTCTTTCATTCTGTGATAGAGCTGTTTGTTGTCTATAGCGCCGGCAGACAAAACGGAAGTCTCAAGCTGTCCCGAATATATGCCGAGCATTTCCAGATAGTCGTATGGAACAGCATATCCCTTTACAGTTTTTATTAGTTCAATCTCTGCAATTTTTGAAGCGGTGGTCTGTCGGGAGGTGCTGTTAACGTATTTAATGACATTTGGATCTACAGACAATGCGTGTAAAAGTTTCTGCGTTTCGGTTATTCTGTTTTCAAAGGTGATAGCAAAACGCTCAAGTGCGGCAAGGTGTACGCTTTCCACTTCGTCCTTTAAAACTGCTGTGCTCCAAGAGAATATGCATATTGCTATAACCAGTGGGATCAAAAGAAAAAAGAGGTATGGCATCCAAAATCTTCCGAACATCCATCTGGATTTATTGCTATTTTTGGCTGGGTTTATCATATTTCACACCTCATCGGGGCGATATGCAGAAATCATTCTGCACAGCACTGGTCTGTTTTTATATTTCTCAGTAGAAAACGGCTTTAAGGACAGGCAAAAAATGTCTGTCCCTAAAGATATAAAGAATACTATTAAATAAAGATATCAAATGCGCTTAAAAATATACATTTTAGCGTGCGTTGTAGCGATCAAGCGCCGCCTGCTGTATGGCAACAGCTTCGTCAATGCCCATAGAATCAATGGTGTCCAGAAACTCCTGCCATCCAGTCTCAATATCGATTTCGCCAATGACCATGCGTACGATGGTTTCAGCTGCGTAAGTATTGACTTCGTTTATTATATTAGCGTAGGTGGAGCTTTCATCGGTAGATAGCGATACGGGAGGCATAGTGTAAGATTCAACATCTTCAAACCCATCAGTGTTCCAGTAACCATAGATCGAGTCATAGACCATGTCGGAAGAGTCGAGAGTAAATTCGCGTGTCCACATGTATATCATCGGCCACATAGCTACAGAAGAATAACTGTTACCATTTATACCATCTGGATCTTCAAGCTGTGCTTCAGAGAAATAGGGCTTGCCATCAATAGTGACGCGACCGCTGCCTTCGAGACCATAGTTCAATATAGTTGACATCTCTTCATCGTAGCAATAATCGATGTATCGGACAGCTATCTTTGGATTTTCACACTGCGTTGATATAGCCATCGTCTTAGTGACTGCTCTATGATCAGTTCCGGTATAGTATATCTTATTGTCTTGCCCCTCTTCAAGCATTGGGACTAACATG
>CALXAZ010000097.1 GCA_944386395.1 uncultured Clostridia bacterium | reverse complement strand
TTCGATAGCGGACGAGCGAGGAGAGATCGCGGCTCTTCACACCGGAGAGCCGGGATTTGATGTGGGGAGGCACACGGATATATTGGAGGGTTGCAGAAAATCAGAAGCTGTGCTCATGTTGCTGAGAGCCATGAACCCGGAGGTCATTGCCGTGGACGAAATAACCGATCCGGAGGATATGGCGGCGCTGAGGAGCGCAGCAAACTGCGGTGTAGCACTTCTAGCTACTGTGCATGCCGAAAATGAGGACGAGCTGAAAAAAAGGGAGTACTACAGTGGTTTATGCAGTATGTTTGACGTATGGATATTTATTAAAAAGAAGGGCATAGAGCGCGAATATAGGATAATGAAAGCAGGTGATGCATTTGATTAAAATTGCAGGGGCTGTACTTGTTATGCTAGGGGCTACCTTTATTGGGTTTAGTAAAAGCAGAAGTCTAAGAGAATATTCACAGACTTTAACGGAGCTTGCCGCAGCTCTCCGGCTGATCTCAGCAGAGCTTGAATTTAAGCTTTCGCCATTAGGTACTGCATTTTTTCATGTATCAGAGGGTATAGGAGGGCATACAGCGGATTTTTTTAAAAGCTGTGGAAGGAGGCTTGCCATTGAGCCTGCAAATTTTTCTGAAATATGGAAGGAAGAACTTAAAGTTGCTGGATTTGACGAAAAAATAAAGGAAATAATGGAGGAGCTTTCTGATGTTTTAGGGCGATATACTGTGGAAGAGCAGAGTGCTGCGCTGGGATATGCAGAAAAAAGACTTTTGTATATGTACACAGAATTTGAAAAAAAGAGAGCTGATACTGGAAAAATATACATGACATTGGGAATAAGTGTAGGTGCTGTGGCAGTAATAATGTTGATATAATGATAGAAAACAGGGAAAAGATCGGTCTTTTTCCTGTTTTTTCATAGGCATAACTAGTCATGTGTTTATAGATGTATTGTGAGGCATATAGTGTGTTATTTTGTTGACATTGGTCGAGCGGTATGTTATTATAGCTCATGTACGGCTGATGAGTAAAAGCGGGTCATGTTATGATAGTAAGCGTTTTTCACAGCTATTTCTGCATATAAGCTATTGAGAGGACATGTAAAATTTTGGACATGTCCTGTCTGTCGTTTCGGGTTTTGGGAGGAGGACATATTTTGAAAGCTTTGGAGGAAAAGATTCTGCGGGAAGGCACAGTCCTTCCGGGAAATATCCTCAAGGTGGGGTCCTTTTTGAATCACCAGATAGATGCAGGTTTTGTTGTTGAGATGGGCAAGGAGATAGCCCGCCTTTTTGAGGGAGAGCAAATTACCAAAATACTCACGATAGAGACATCTGGTATAGCTATTGCGCTTGGAGCTGCGATTGCTATGGATGTGCCTATGGTTTTTGCTAAGAAGAACAGGACAGGTAATCTGTCTGGGGAGATGTACTCGACAGTTGTACATTCGTATACTCATGGAACAGATTATACCGTTGTTGTGGAGAAGCGATATATCTCCCAAAACGATAGAATACTGATAGTAGATGATTTCCTTGCGAATGGCAAGGCAATACAGGGGCTTATCAACATTATAAATCAGGCTGGAGCAAAAACCTGTGGAGCCGCAGTTGCGATTGAAAAGGGCTTTCAGAGTGGGGGCGATGAGCTGAGGCGGGAAGGGATACGTGTTGAGGCACTTGCTCTTATAGACAGTATGGATGGAGGAAAGGTCATTTTCAGGGACTAAGTAGTATGTAAATTTATTTACATAAAAAATTTTATGGAGGAATAAAAATGAGAAAGTTTATCGCGCTTACTATGGCATTAGTAATGATCTTCTGCCTTGTGTTTGCGGGCTGCGAGAACACGGAAACCACCACTAGCGCAAACACTGAAGCGACGACCGATGCAGCAACAGAGGCAACGACCGGAGCAACCGAAGGAGAACAGACTGCAGCAGATATCAAGATAGGATTTATTTTCTTGCACGATGAAAATTCTACCTATGATAAGAACTTTATCGATGCTGCAAACGCAGTTAAGGAAAATCTTGGGCTGACAGATGATCAGGTTATTTTCAAAACAAACGTCCCTGAAAACAGCGAGTGCTACGAAGCTGCTGCAGATCTTGCAGATCGTGGCTGCAATATAGTTTTTGCAGATAGCTTTGGTCATGAGCCATTCATGGCGCAGGCTGCTGAGGAGTTCCCGGATGTTGAGTTCTGCCATGCAACTGGAACAACAGCTCACACTGCTGGTCTTGATAACTTCCACAATGCTTTTGCCTCTATCTACGAGGGTCGTTACCTTGCTGGTATAGCAGCCGGGATGAAGCTCAACGAGATGATAGAGAATGGTGAGTTTACCGCAGAAGAAGCAAAGATAGGATACGTTGGAGCTTATACATATGCTGAGGTTATCTCTGGATACACCTCTTTCTTCCTTGGTGCAAGGTCGGTTTGCCCGACGGCTACGATGGAAGTTCAGTTCACTGGTAGCTGGTACGATGAGACAGCGGAGAAGGAAGCTGCAAATACTCTTATTAGCCGTGGCTGCAAACTTATAAGCCAGCATGCTGATTCGATGGGTGCTCCTACTGCCTGTGAAACAGCTGGTGTGCCTAATGTTTCCTATAACGGAAGCACTATCGCGGCTTGCCCGAATACTTTCATTGTGTCCTCCCGTATCGACTGGACCCCGTATTTTGAGTATATAATCACATGTGTGCAGAACGGGGAAGAGATTGCAGCCGATTGGTGCGGAAATATCGATACCGGTTCTGTAGTGCTTACAGAGGTAAATGAGCAGGCAGCAGCAGAGGGTACAGCTGAGGCCATCGAAGAAACAACAGGAAAGCTTGCTTCTGGAGAGCTTCATGTGTTCGATACCTCCACATTCACCGTTGGTGGAGAGACGCTTGATTCCTACATGGCTGACGTTGATACAGACGCAGACTACACTCCGGACACCGAGGTTATCATGGATGGATATTTCCATGAGTCCGAAATGCGTTCTGCTCCGTATTTTGACCTCCGCATCGACGGAATCACAACTCTAAACGAGATGTATTAATCGTCGTGGTTACTTATAAGGCGGGGCAAAATTCTGCCCCGCCTTATAGTTGTTTTTAATTCTGAAAAGTGTATTATGAAATTATTTGATAGTCTGTTTTTGAAAATTAAGAACAGGAGGAAACAAGGTGGACGCTAAGACCCCGGCTATTGAACTGAAAAACATAACAAAGACGTTTGGAAAAGTAGTAGCAAACAAAGATATTTGCCTTACTGTGCACAGAGGGGAAATATTATCCGTGTTGGGGGAAAACGGCAGCGGAAAGACAACTCTGATGAACATGATATCAGGCATATATTTTCCTGATCATGGACAGATATTTATAAATGGAAAAGAAGCTGTTATAAGTTCTCCGAAAGATGCTTTTGACTATAAGATAGGGATGATACATCAGCATTTTAAGCTGGTGGATATATTTACCGCTACTGAAAATATTGTTCTCGGGTTTAAGGAGAAGGACGGGTTCAATATTAAGAAATCAGCTCAGCGCATAAAGGAAATAAGCGAGCAGTATGGTTTTGATCTAGATCCAATGAAAAAAATATATGAAATGTCGGTATCTGAAAAACAGATGGTTGAAATAATAAAGGTCCTTTACAGGGGAGCAGATATCCTTATTTTGGACGAGCCGACGGCTGTTCTAACTCCACAGGAGACGAAAAAACTGTTTGCAATCCTTCGCCGTATGAGAGATGATGGGAAGGCAATTATAATTATTACACACAAGCTCCATGAGGTGCTTGAGCTTTCGGACCGGGTGGCAGTGCTTAGAAAGGGAGAGTATGTTGGTTCTGTTGAGACCGCAAAGACAAGCGAGGCAGAGCTGACAGAAATGATGGTAGGCAAAAAGATATCTCTAAATATAGAGCGTAGCGAACCTAAAAACCCGGAGGACCGTCTGGTCGTAAAACATGTAAACTGTATGAGTATCGAAGGAATAAAGATTCTGGACGATGTTTCTTTCACGGCAAGATCTGGGGAGATACTGGGCATTGCAGGTATTGCCGGCAGTGGGCAGCGTGAGCTGCTTGAAGCCATTGCGGGGTTACAGCACATTGAAACTGGTGAGATTTTATATAACGACCCTAAGACAGGGGCTGTGGAGGATTTGAGGGACAAAAATCCTCTGCAGATAAGAGAACTCGGGGTAAGGCTGTCGTTTGTTCCTGAGGACAGGCTTGGTATGGGTCTTGTTGGGAATATGGACATAGTCGATAATATGATGCTAAGAAGCTATCGCTCAGGAAAGACTGCATTTCTCGAGCGGAAGGAACCAAAATCTTTGGCAGATCGCATAATAGAGCAGTTAGATGTCACTACACCAAATGCCAATACGCCTGTACGCCGGCTTTCCGGAGGAAATGTCCAGAAGGTACTGGTTGGAAGAGAAATTGCGGCCGCTCCGACTGTGCTTATGGCTGCATACCCCGTGCGAGGTCTTGACATAAATTCCTCTTATTTGATATATAACCTTTTGAACCTTCAGAAAGAGAACGGCGTTGCGGTTATATTTGTGGGGGAGGATCTGGATGTCCTTATAGAGCTGTGCGACCGTATAATGGTCATAGGTTCAGGCAGAGTGACAGGAATTGTAGACGGACGGAAAACGACAAAGGAAGAGATAGGTCTGCTGATGACGTCGCGGACGGATGGAGGTGAGAGCAATGAACAGCACTGAAAAACACAAGAGGGAGCCGCTGCTGCATATTGTTAAGAGAGACAGCATTGTATGGTGGAAATCGTGGCTTATCCGGATACTTGCTGTTGCTGTTGCGCTTATAGTATGTGCGTTCATTACCGTTTTGCTCACTGGGGAGAATCCCATAAGCGTATATGCCACGATGATAGATGGGGCGTTTGGCACGAAACGCAGGATATGGAGCCTTTTCCAAAACCTTGCGATGCTGCTGTGTATCTCTCTGGCAGTTACTCCGGCCTTTAAGATGAAATTTTGGAATATAGGGGCAGAAGGTCAGGTGCTTATAGGAGGGCTTGCAACTGCGTCCTGCATGATACTTTTCGGCGAGCTGCTACCGAGTGTTGTGCTGATGCCGCTTATAATCGTTGCAAGTATTGTTGCGGGAGCGATTTGGGCAGTTATCCCGGCGTTTTTTCGCGCAAGATGGAATACAAATGAGACACTTTTTACTCTGATGATGAATTACATTGCAATTCAGCTTGTCTCATTTTTCTCTTATATTTGGTCGGTGCCGAAAGGCTCTGGGCAGATAGGCGTCATCAATAGTGCAACTGAGATGGGATGGTTGCCGTCTATTGGAGGACATGATTATCTGCTTAATATACTGATAGTTGGCGCATTGACAATTTTTATGTATGTATATCTGCGCTATAGCAAGCAGGGATATGAAATATCTGTTGTTGGAGAGAGCGAAAATACTGCAAGATATATAGGTATAGATGTAAAAAAGGTTATTATTAGGACAATGCTGATTTCCGGAGCCATATGTGGGGTGGCAGGGCTATTGCTTGTCAGCGGAACAGACCATACAATTACGCGGGATACTGCTGCTGGTAGGGGATTTACAGCGATAATGGTATCGTGGCTTGCGAAATTTGATCCTATTTATATGGTGCTTACATCTTTTCTTATAGTTTTCCTGCAAAAAGGAGCAACTGAAATAACTACTATATTTGGTTTTAACTCTTCGTTTTCCGATATTATTACAGGAATTATAATATTTTTTATAATAGGAAGCGAGTTTTTTATCAATTATACAATTAAGATACATATTCCGGAGAAAGGAGGAAGAGCCTGATGATAGCTTCATTTATTCAGCGCGCAGTTGTTCAGGGTATTCCGCTTCTGTTTGGCTCTACTGGAGAAATAATTACAGAAAAATCAGGAAATCTAAATCTGGGTATTCCTGGAATCATGTATGTAGGCGGAATAAGCGGAGTAATTGGAGCCTTTCTATACGAGCGGTCACTTGCAGATACATCTCAAATAAATACGTTTCTTGCTATCATAATACCGCTATTTTCTTCGATCCTTGGTTCTCTGGCTATGGGGCTTATATATGCTCTTTTGACTGTAACGCTCCGTGCAAACCAAAATGTTACCGGTCTTGCACTGACTACTTTTGGTACTGGCTTTGGGAATTTCTTTGGTGGTTCGCTTATAAAGCTTGTTGACAGCGATATGCCCTCAATAAGCCTGACAGCTACAAGTAATTGCTTTAGAAAGACACTCCCGTTTGCCGAGGGACTGGGATGGATCGGCGAAATATTTTTCTCATATAGTTTTCTGGCATATGCTGCTATTGTTTTAGCTATTATGACTTCATTTGTACTGAATCGTACCCGAATAGGGCTTCATCTGCGAGCAGTTGGAGAAAATCCTGCAACAGCGGATGCTGCTGGGATAAATGTAAACCGGTATAAGTATTTGGCTACATGTATAGGAAGTATAATTGCTGGATTGGGCGGGCTGTATTATGTGATGGACTATGCATGCGGAGTGTGGTCAAATGATGGTTTTGGAGACAGAGGATGGCTTGCGATAGCGCTTGTTATTTTCGCTATGTGGAGACCAAACATGAGCATAATCGGTTCAATTCTTTTTGGCGGACTGTTCATTGTTCACAATTACATTCAGAATCTCGGTATGAGCGCACAGGAAATATTCAAGATGTTGCCATATGTTGTAACAATAATGGTACTTATTATTGTTAGTATGCGTAAACGTCGTGAAAATCAGCCTCCGGCACATTTGGGCGTTTCATATTTCAGAGAAGAACGATAGAGATAAACAATCCCGGATACACCACTTAAGGTGTATCCGGGATTTTGTTTTGGGCAGATACCTGCCCTGTCAGAAAATATTGTTACTTAAGACCGTTCTCGTAGGCTTCGATCATCTTCTTAACCATCTGACCGCCAACGCTTCCTGCCTGCTTGGATGTGAGATCGCCATTGTAGCCCTGCTTGAGATTAACGCCTACTTCGTTGGCAGCTTCCATCTTAAAGCGGTCCATAGCTTCGCGAGCCTCCGGAACCATTACTCTGTTTCTGCTACTGTTATTAGCCATTGTTGTTTTCAACTCCTTTTTGTCTTTGTCCGCACAGATATTTTGGCTTTATATTTGTCTAATATTCAGCAAAATTGTGGAAGGTACATTTAACAAAGGAGAAGAGGCTTAGAATATATCAAGGTTTTCTATATTGACGATTTTAGCTTTTAACAGCTCGGCTTCAAATGGGTCGTGTGTCACGGCAAAAATTGTTTTTTCTCCGGAATATTTCAAAATAAATCCCGCAGTTTTGCGCCTTGTTTCAACATCCAGACCGCTAAATGGCTCATCGAGGAGTAAGAGCTCGCTGGAAAAAGCGACAGCCCGGACAATAGCTACACGGCGCGCCATGCCTCCGCTGAGCTCTCCAGGCAGCATATCTGCGACTCCGTCAAGCCCAACCTCGTTCAAATATCCCTCAAAAGTTTTGCGTTGAATATCTGGGGAAACAAAAAGAAGATTATCAATTACAGACAAATTTGGAAGAAGGCGATTTTCCTGAAAAACAAATGATATTCCATTTTTTGGAATACCTGATATGTTTCCTGAGTCAGGCTTTTCCAGAGCAGCAAGCAACCTGAGAATAGTAGTTTTTCCGGCTCCGGAGCCTCCCATAAGGCAGGCTCTTTCACCAACCTGGAGTTCAAATGAGATGTTTTTTAAAACCTGTTTTTTTCCATAGGAGAAGGAAACATTTTTAAAAATAATGCTCATTTTGACACCTCCGGAATGCGGTTTATCCGGGAAGTAGTTCGATCGATAATAAATACCATAAATTTTTCGATCAGCACGGATAGTATAATGATAACGGTGGTCCATGCAAATAAATCAGGAGTTTCAAGGTATATCTTTGAGTTATAGAGTTGAGTACCGATGGCGTTTTTAGGAATTGCAATTACTTCACCCGCAATGCCAGCTTTCCACGAAAAACCAAGACCTACGCGAAGAGCGGACATAAAATAGGGAAGGACAGATGGAATTGTAATATTTTTTAATATTGATATTTTTTTTACCGCATATACCTGAGCCATCTCCAATAGATTCCTATCGACTTTTGTTATACCTTCGTGCATATTTGACCAAATAAGGGGCAAAACCATTAGAAAAGCAATAAAAACCGAGAGGTTTGTCCCACGAATCCAAACGAGTGCAAGTATAACGAAGGAAGCAACGGGAGTTGCTTTTATTATGTTCAGAGGAAGAGAAAAAAACTCGTACATTGTGTAGAAGCGAGATGTGAGCACAGCGATAACAACTCCGGTTACAAGACCCAGAAAAAATCCCAACAGAATACGTCCCATGCTGCCGGCAATGATGAGCCAAAACGAACCTTCAAGCACGAGGACAGAAAGCCGCCGTAAAACCGTTAAGGGGGAGACCATTAAAAGGTCTACCCCCACGGCGTTGTAGGCACACTGCCACAAAATAAGCCAGACTGCACCGACAAGTATTTTTATTATTATTTTACTGTGCGATATAATAAAGGTTTTCATCTGGAAGTGTTCCTCCAACAGACTGAGGATTTGCCTCATACAAAACGCTCAGGAAGCCGTCGCATGCACTCACCATTTCGTCGCCGGTGAGAAATACTATGTTGCAGCCTGGGATGGCTTTTTCGGCAATTTCAGCTTTAGCAATTATGCCCTGCTCAGCAACCAGCTCAGCAGCCTGGGGAAGGGTCTCACTGTCGTTTACAAAGGCTATAGAAGCCTCATATTCCTCGAGGAATGCAGCAATAGCTTCAGGATGTTCGTCTATGAGCTTCTGCTGGACAAGCACAGCGCTCATCACAAGACCACTTCCTTCGGGGCTAACAGCATCCCATTCAGCTGTCAGATCAAGAGCAACATGGGCATTCTCGTTTTGCATAAGGACGCTTGTGACAAACGGCTCTGGCATAACGGCAATGTCTGCAGTGCCTGCGGCAAGGCGACTTGCGAGTTCGGCAGTTTCGCTGACATATTCCACAGTTACATCTTCGCCAACAGAAAGACCGTTTTCGGAAAGGATATAGTCAATAGCGTATTCAGGTGTGGAACCCTGACCTGTGGAGACAATCGTCTTACCTGCAAGATCAGCAATGCTGTTTATGTCATCACGCGTTGTAACAACATACAGAGTGCCTTTTGTGACTATTGACATTACTTTAACCGCACCATTTGTCTTGTTGTAAAGAACGGCGGCAAGATTTGTGGAAACAGCAGCTATATCGTAATCTCCATTTATGATACCACCAGTTATCTCGTCGGGAGAGCCGGCGAGGGTGAATTCATAGTTGTTGGCAGTTTTGCCGTTTGCAGCATCGTCTATCATCTTTATCATACCGATGCCGGTAGGTCCCTTTAAGGTAGCGATGCTAATATCAATCTTTTCGGCGGATTCAGTAGTAGCTTCAGTGGTAGCCTCTGTTGTAGCTTCAGTAGTGGTTTCGGTTGTAGATTCAGTAGTTGCCGCTGTGGTATCAGAAGTGT
Organism: uncultured Clostridia bacterium; assembly: GCA_944386395.1. GTDB lineage: Bacteria > Bacillota > Clostridia > Oscillospirales > JAAYOS01 > CALXAZ01. The sequence continues at coordinate 2,084 of CALXAZ010000097.1, read as the reverse complement.
TTCCACATGCGGTAAATGAAAATACAAGGACAAGCACCATTATAATGGAAAGAGCTTTTTTCATAAAATTTCCTCCGTTTTACAGCGCCGGGATATCCCGACAGATAATCAGATTTTGCGAAGTTTTTCAGGCTTTAGAATTATTATGGTTTTTTCTTTGCGGGAAATAACTCCCTCTGTTTCTAATTTTTCGAGAGAGCGATAAAGAGACGCCCTACCCATGTTCAACTGTCTTGCAAGCGAAGCATAGCTACCAGGGATTGAAACCGTTCCGTCACATTGGTTTTCATAGAGATACATTCCAAGTGCAGTCTCAGTATTAGGGACAGCAAAATTTGAAATTTTGCTGTTTAAAAACCTTATCCTGTCTGACAGGAAGGTTATGTAATTTATAACGGTTGCAGGTTCGCTTTTAAAGAGCTCAGTGAGTAGAGTATCTGAGATAAAAACAACATCGCATCTACCCTTTGCCCGTACGGTTGTTACGTAGTAATCCACCGTTCCAAACAGGGCAGCTACGCCAAAGCTGTCTCCCTCTGCCAGAGTATTCAGAAGAACACCGTCGTTTTTATATACAACGGCTCGTCCCCGTGTTATCAGTCCAACTGAACGGCTAAAGCTCATCTCAGTATATATATCCTCACCGGCGGAGAACTGTCTTGCGGTAAGGGAAAATATGCTTTCAGGCAGCTTATCCACTCCTTTGAAAAGAAAGCATGAGGAAACTATATTCAACTGGCGCGCAGTTAAAGCCATAACTCCTCCAAACACCTTAAACTGTCTCATTTAAGACGGTTTGATTATATATGTTCGTTAACACTTTGTCAATCGTAAAAGCTGCATAAAATTTACAGAGGTATATGTATGTATGTGGGTATAAAAGACAATAGATTTATGTTATATCTGACGGTTTAATTTCGTTGTAACTTTGCGATATAACAATTTTTACAGGCTTACTAATAATGATACATGAGTGTATAACATATGCTGTGCCACGGGATTTACCGTCCCACAGGGCTACGACATAATCGGCAGACTCTATTATCTGGTCATTCCTGCGTAAAGGAGAATATTTGCCAAATTTCTCGTATTCTGGAACAAAATACCTGGCAGGTATATTGTTTTTATTTGCAAATTTTTCGGCGAAGGTGTCTGCACCATCACTTCCTCCTGATATAATTTCGCTGCACCCTGAGGGAATAACTTTCCACAGTTTGTCATATTCGGAAGACGACAAGTTTCGAGAACCAATTATTGCGACTTTCATAAAAACCTCCAGCTTAAGGTATTAAAAATATTTTAACATATTTTACAATAATAGAAAAGAAAATAAAGGGTTGTGTGACGAGCGTTAATGAAAAAAGGTGTTGGAAGCAAAAGGAGTATCTTTAAATCCATATACGGAGGGAATTAACACTGATTTTAAAAACTGCAAAGGAGATAATTAAAACAGAAAATGTTTTGCACAATATATTTTCAAAATAAAAATGCCGGTTATTACGGTAGGAGGGAATGGAAGAGATGAAAATTGTGAGAGAAATGAAGGCGCTTGCAATATGTTGCGCGCTTATGATCTTTTTTTCTTCGGTACCCTGCGCACATGCACAGGGAGCGGAAACGGAATATCTTGTGCCGCTAGGTATGACTGCCGGAATCAAGATGATTTCTGAGGGAGTGATAATAGTAGGAATATCAGAGGTAGAGACAGACTCTGGAGGGAAATCTCCGGCAAAGAGCGCGGGGTTGTGTATAGGAGATGTTATAACAGAGATAAATTCTCAAAAGATAAATTCGGCACAAACTCTGAGAGATGCCGTAAACAGAGGAGGGGAGATGACCCTAAAATATGTGCGTGGAGGAGAAGAATGCATAACGACGATAGTTCCGGCAAAGGAGACAGGAGGACAGTGGAAGCTGGGAGTATGGGCGAGGGATAGCATTGCGGGAATAGGTACGCTTACGTATTACGATCCAGATACAGGAGCGTTTGGTGCGCTGGGGCATGGTATAAGTGATACGGGTACAGCGTCGCTTATGCCGCTAGCGTCGGGTAGCCTTGTCAAATCGAGCGTATCCTCTGTGCG
>CALXAZ010000096.1 GCA_944386395.1 uncultured Clostridia bacterium | reverse complement strand
GTATGTCGCTTTCAAATTTGTAATAGATTATGTTGTATTTGCCGAGGTTCATTGAGTACGGGAAGAGGTCGGTTATCAGAGGATCGTCCTCAATATACATTTTTGTGCCGTATTGGCTGCATATCTGCTGGGAGAACGGGATGAGACGGTCGCGCCCTTCACGGCTGCCCTCGGGGTGGCTGAGCGCAATGCGCTTGACGCCGGCACGGACTATTTCGTTAAAGCAGTCGATAACGCCGCAGGCGTAAGAATAGCTGTCAATTTCCATGATAAAACTCCTTTATATTCTATTAGTTGTTGAAAAATATTCGCATACGAAGTCAAGAAATAGCTTTGAAGCACGGCTTTGCAAATCTCTTTTCGGATATGCTAAAAAAATCTGACGAAATTCTGGAGGAGATAGATGCAATTGTATGACCTCTGGCGATAAATTGCCTATTCTAGATTCGGGTATAAGCATTACACAGCGGCGGGTTGCGATAATTCTCTGATTTATGACAAAGTCGTCAGAATGCATAATTATATTTGGGGTAAAGCCTGCGCTTTTACAGATATTCAGACACAGGTCAGAGGCTGGAGAGCCATCGCCCGGAAAGATGAACTGCCTGTCTTTAAAATGTATAAGCTCTACCGGATCGGAGGCTTCATCAGATGGAGCAAGCAGAAACATTTCCTCTAAAAAAATTGGGATGGCTTCGTATTTTCGGGGATCAGTATTTTCTGAGGTCGTCAAAAAATCTACCTCTGCACGTTCTTTGGCAGAAAGCGCATAAAAAATAGAAATTTCAGGATGAAGTTCCTGAAATTTTTTAATTGCTGCGCTAAGGGGCGGGTGTATAGAAACCGGGACGGCAAGCGAGTTTTGTGAGGAGGAACGGATAATATTTGTTGCTGAATCCAAGGTATCCAGCGCACTCTTTGCGCTTCGATAAAATACTTCTCCTTCTGCGGTGAGAAGCATTTGGCGATGATTGCGGCTAAAAAGACTTACGCCAAGCTCGGATTCTAAAGACTTTAGCATACGGCTGAGCCACGGCTGAGATACATGCAGCTCATTTGCAGCGTGGGTGACATTTTTGCACTCGGCAATTTTACAGAAGTATCTTATATGTGTCAACTCCAATGTCTTTCCTCCTATATCTATTTAAGCATAGAAAACTAAAAATTTATAAAGTATTAAGTATTAGACGTTTATTACAAAATCATTTATAATTGTTTTTGTAGTTAACATATAAAAATACTGAAAAAGATATTTTACTTTTAGTTATTTTATCATATATGGCTTTGGATTTCAAGCTCTTATAGATGCAGAAAGGATTTTGTATAATAAGCCCGGCCGGCTATTATAAATAAAATATTATAGAAGGGGAAGGAACAAAGTCATGGCAAAAAGATTTTTTGTATTGCTGCTTGCGACGGTGATGATGGTTTCACTGTTTGCCGCGTGTGGGGAGAGCGGGGCAACTACCGCTGCCACAACTCAGGCGACCACGGCTGCCACCACCACTGCTACTACTTCTGCCACCGAATCTGAGGAGACCACGCCCGGGGCACAGGCAGAGGGCGAAGAATTTCCGGTCGAGCTGCCACTGGCAGACGAAAAGGTTACTGTAACCGTATGGGGTAACACCCCGAGGACGGGTTCGGGTATGACCGACTATAACGACTCTATAGCGTACCAGAGGATGGAGGAACTGACAAACGTGCATCTCGACTGGACCCATCCAACCTCCGGTCAAGAGACCATACAGTTTAACCTAATGATAGCCTCTCAGGAGTATCAGGATATGCTGATGGCGTCAGAGTCATATTTTATAGGGGGCTTTGATAAATTTATAGATGACGATATAATCATAGATCTTGCACCATATACCGAATATATGAAAAACTATATGCAGAAGCGCTCGATAACAGAGGATGCGCTGAGAGACTCGGTAACAGATAAGGGAAGGCTTGCGGCGTGGCACACTGTAAATTATACCTGGCAGCCTCCGTTTGCCGGTCTGATAATGCGTGATGACTGGGCGTCCGAGCTTGGGATAGAGCCATCTGAGGTAATTACATATGACGACCTGTATGACGCCCTGACAGCGTTTAAAAACGCGGGATTTGACACATACGAGTTTTCATATTCAAATGTCGGCTGCACCGACGGGTCTGATAACTATCTTTTGAACGGAAGGAATTGTTATGATACCTTCTACAATATAGACGGGACTATGTACTATGGGCCTTATACCGAAGAATTTTACGACCATCTCCTGATGTTCCGAAAGTGGTATCAGGAAGGGCTGATAGACCCGGATTTCTATTCGCGTTCGCGAAATGACAACGAATCGCTCATCCTCAACGGGAAGGTACCTGTTCCGTATACCGACTACATAAACCTTGAAAGATTTGACATAAATACCGTCGGGACGGAGGACGCTGAGTGGACCCCGATAGTGTATCCGCTTGAGACGGAGGACACCGTAAGGCGGATAATGATAATGAGCAGCATGAAGTGGATAAAGGGGAGCGGCATAGAGATAAGCTCGGCATGTGACGAGTCGCTTATTCCGATAATATGCCAGTGGGTAGATTACCTCTTTACCGAGGAGGGGCGCATACTTGCAAACTATGGCATTGAAGGGGAAAGCTTCTACTATGACGAGGATGGTAATCCTCAGTTTCTTGATATCGTGACAAAGAATCCGGAGGGACTGGGACAGAACATCATGCAGTCCAGGATGACCTTCTCAAGTAATGGTCTTGGCGGAAGCTGGTATACCTGGTCGAGAGAGATTACCCCGACGATGTCTGAAAAGGAGAGAGTTACCTGTGGAGAGGTATGGGCAGCAAACAGCGACCCGTGCCCGCAGCCCTCATTGCAGATAGCGGAAGAGAATTATACCGAGTACAGCTCGATATATAACGATATACAGACATATGTCGACGAGTGGGTAGTAAAGGCTGTGACCGGGCTTATCGATCTGGAGGCTGAATATCCAAATTTTATTGAAGAAATGGAGAGTCTCGGTGTTGAAAAGATAATCCAGTGGCAGCAGGACGCTCTCGAGTCCTACTACAACAGGGACATTACTGTTGGTTACTAAAATTTCAATATATACAGGGAGGAACAAATGAAAGAAATACGTGTTGGGATCATAGGGACAGGAGTCATATCGCATCGCCATATGAAAAACTATGAGAAGATACCAAATGTAAAGGTGGTTGCCGCCTGTGACATTGACAAGGCAAAGCTCGACGCATGGTGCGCGCGGTATGGAGTTGCCGATGCATATACCGATTACCGCGAGCTGCTGGCAAGGGACGATATAGACTCTGTGGACGTTTGCGTGCATAATAATCTTCATGCGCCGCTTTCCATTGCGGTAATGAAGGCAGGAAAGCACTGCTTCTGCGAGAAGCCGATGGCAGCAAGTTATGTCGATGCCAAAACGATGTATGAGGCCTGGGAGAAGTATAGCAAGCCGCAGGGCAAGGAATTTGGCATACAGATAAGCTCGCTCTACTCCGGGCAGACGCGGCTTGCAAAGAGGATGATAGAGAATGGCGAGCTTGGGCATGTATACTATGCGCGGTCGATAGGTCACCGCCGCCGTGGCAGGCCGGGGCTTGATATGGTTGATCTGTCACCAGATTTCTACTCGGCTGAATTTGCGGGTCATGGAGCGCTGTTTGACATGGGGATATATCATATTGCACAGCTCCTGTTTATAATGGGGCTTCCTACGCTCAAGAGCGTTTCGGGCTCTGTATTTACAGAGATCGAGCAGAGCGAAAAGCTGCTTGCCGGGAGAAAATTTGAGGTTGAAGAGCTTGGGCTTGGCTTTGCAAAGTACGAGGGAGGTCTCACTCTTGACGTTATGGAGTCGTGGGCGCTGCACATGGACGAGGTAGGAGATACGTTTATTGCTGGAAGCAAGGGAGGTCTGCGTTTTTATCGTGAGCCTGCGCGTCCGATGGGACCGGGAGGTCCGGGAGGAGGTATGCCGGAGGGCGGTCTCAGGTTTATGACAATACAAAACGGGCGCAACATCGATATTGATCTGATGGTTGGAGGGAATAGCATGTATGAGCATGCCGAATCACCCGAGCTGAAGTATTACGATGAGAATCATGCTCACTGGTATGCCTACCTCAGTGGGCTGATACCGGAGAGATATCCGACAGAGAAAATAGCTCTTGAGACCGCAAAGGTGAGCGAGGGGATATTCCTGTCCAGCAAGCTCGGCAGGGAAGTTACGGCAGACGAGATAGAAGAGCTGTCCACCTCAACTGCGGTTCGCCGCCAGGAGACGCCGTGGGGAATATTTGAATACGACTTCTAAGCTGTATGTAATGAGGACCCGGGAGCAATACCTCCCGGGGCCGCATGACGTACAGCTTGGAAGTCGTATTCAAATATTCACCACGGCGTCTACTGGCGGCGAGCCGCAGTTGCGGTGGACAGCACTTCTATAACGTCAGCCGTAAC
>CALXAZ010000095.1 GCA_944386395.1 uncultured Clostridia bacterium | reverse complement strand
AAATCCAAATTTTTCAAAGCTCGAGCAAAATTATCTTTTTTCAACTATCGGCAAAAAAGTGGCAGAATATTCTGCAGCTCACCCGGAAAAATCAATTATTCGCCTCGGCATAGGCGACGTTACCCGTCCCCTCGCTCCCGCTGTTATCTCCGCAATGCACGGAGCTGTAAATGAGATGTCAGTAGCTGCGACATTCAAAGGCTACGGCGAGGATTATGGATATCATTTCCTGCGTGAAGCCATCGCCACAAACGACTATGCCGCTCGTGGCATATCTCTCGCTACCGAAGAGATATTTATAAGCGATGGAGCAAAGAGCGACTGCGGCAATATCGGGGATATATTCGATGTGGACAATACCGTTGCCGTCTGTGACCCCGTTTATCCTGTATATGTTGATTCAAACGTTATGGCAGGTAGGGCAGGAGATATGATAGACGGTCACTGGTCAAAGCTCATATACATGCCCTGTACTGCCGAAAATGATTTCGTGCCGGCACTTCCTTCGCAGAGAGCCGATATCATTTATCTATGCTATCCAAATAACCCCACCGGTGCCCATGCAACTAAAGAACAACTTAAAATGTGGGTCGATTATGCCCTCAAAAACGGGTCTGTAATTCTCTACGATGCCGCTTACTCCGCCTACATTACAGAAGATCTCCCCCACTCAATCTATGAGATTGATGGGGCCAAGGGCTGTGCGATAGAATTTAAAAGCTTTTCCAAAACAGCTGGATTTACCGGTGTCCGCTGTGCCTACACGGTCATACCAAAGGAACTGAAGCTTGATGGTACTTCTCTTAACGCTCTATGGGCACGCCGCCAATCGACAAAATTCAATGAGGCTTCATATATTTCTCAGGTCGGTGCTGCTGCTATATACACTGAGGAAGGAAAAAAGCAAACAGCTGAAACTATATCTTACTATCAGAACAATGCAAAAGTGATAAAAGATGGGCTACTCGATGCAGGATTTAAAGTGTATGGTGGCGTAAACGCTCCATATATATGGCTGAAAACTCCAGATGGGCTCTCATCATGGGATTTCTTCGACAAGCTTTTGGAGGAAGCCCAGGTCGTCGGCACTCCTGGCTCTGGCTTTGGTCCCTCCGGAGAAGGCTATTTCCGTTTGACCGCTTTTGGTACGCTTGAAAACAGCATCGAGGCTCTCTCCCGCATCAAAAGTACATTCTGACGAGGTCCTAATATGAAATACAGCAAAACATATACCGATTATATCGTTTCAACGGCAAAAAAGCTCATCAGTATCCCCAGCCCAACCGGATATACAAAAAACGCTACCGAGTTCATATACCAGGAACTTTCCTCTTTGTGTTATTCCCCGGTCATTACTAACCGTGGTAACCTTATTTGCGATCTAGGCGGCGAAGGTAAGCCAATTATACTCGCGGGTCATATTGATACTCTCGGGGGTATGGTACGTTCGGTTAAACCGAACGACCGTTTACGCATGACCCGCGTGGGCGGGCTCGCTCTTGGAAGCGCAGAAGCAGAAAACTGTACTATTTTTACAAGAGATGGGCACATTTACAGCGGCACTCTTCAAATGAATGAGCCATCTTCGCACGTTGCAGGCACAAAGCTGTCAGAAGAAAAGCGCACCGAGGAAACTATGGAAATAGTTATAGACGAGCTCACCCACTCCGCCAAAAGTACCAAGGCACTTGGCATCGATACCGGGGATTTTATTGCCTTTGACCCTCGCTTTACAGAGGTCCCCAGCGGATTCATAAAGAGCCGGTTTCTCGATGATAAGGCCGGGAGCTCGGTACTCATTGCTTTAGCACGCTACATCAGCGAAAATAGGCTTTCTCTCTCGAGGAAAACATATCTGCTCTTTACCTGCCATGAGGAAGTCGGTACTGGAGCTGCTAGTGGTCTGCCTGATGCGGAAGAATTTATTTCTGTTGATATGGGATGCGTGGGGGGCGACCTATCATGTGATGAGACAATGGTTTCTATCTGTGTAAAGGATGGCGGAGGTCCGTACGACTATGGCATAGTTAGCCGGATGATAGAGGTGGCAAAGCGAAATGAGCTAAATTACGCATGTGATGTATATCCCTTCTATGGCTCGGACGCTGGAGCAGCAGTACGGGCAGGTTACCATCTGCGCCATGCCTGCATAGGTCCGGGGATATATGCTTCACACGGATACGAGCGTGGACATAGGGATGGATTTGCAAACACATTAAAGCTTATCATAGGTTATCTCTTTGACTGAGCCAAAACATTATGTCATATCATAAAACAAATAAAAAGGGAGCCGGAGCGATTTTGCGCTCCGGCTCCTTGTTTCACTCTTTATCTGCCACGTCCGCCCCAAGATCAAGGGTAAAATAAAAACTAACCCTGTCTCCATCAGACAGTTCATAGTTTCCACAGCCCTTTCCAGGTTGTTCTCCATTCACCTTATATATCCATCCCGAAAGAGCTCCTTCACTTCTTTCCGCATAACCTCCAATAGAGACGATGTATGCAGTGTTGCCGTTTCCTGTATAGCTCAACTCTGTCCCAGATTCTTCGCAAGCCTCTTTAAGCACATCAAAAACTGTGCTCCCTGCTTCAAGACTCACGCTTGCTTCAAACAGCGCAACATCATTTGGTCCTACAGCTTTTATATCTACCGACAAAAACTTGCTCTCGGCTGCGTCCGTTGTTGCTGTACTCTCTACATTGCTTTCCGAAATATCAGGTTCCTGCCCTGCCGTATTCTCTGATTGCTCAGTAGTATCTGACTCAACAAAGACATTCCCGTCAACCCCTTCCATATTTCCTTGGCTTAACTCAGGATATGCCTCTGTTATATCATTAATTTGAGGGTTGTCAGTAGTTTCACTAACCAGAATTGAGCTATCTTCTATATCCTCAGTATCGTCTAATGCGTCACTTTGTTCATCGCTATATTGATTTTCTTCAAAAGATGAATTGTAATCCTGCTGTTCCGGCATGGAAGTTATATTTATAGCAAGTCTTGTATCTCCCACTTCTCCGTCATCGTTACATCCGTATGCCAATATCAATATTACGACGATAAAACAAGCTACAATAATTGCTTTTTTCATATTACAGTTTTATCCGTTATATGCAACAACAAAGATCCTCGCCGCAGATTCTCGAGATATCTCATCAGAAGGTTTTGCTTCCGAGGTAAATATTCCGGCTTCTATATATTGTTTCATCAATTCTTCCACATCCACGCTGCTTTTATCCTGATTTTCAATAGCAGAAATCGCTACTGCAACATCTCCGCAAGTAACCACACCATTAGGATCAAGCATATTCCTATCCGGCAAAATCCATTTATTCTCAGCCGCTGTAGTTATTGCTGCTGCGTACCACGCGCCCGAAGCTACGTCCAAATAACTTCCGGATACTTTTGCTTCTATTCCCATAAATTTTACAAGTATTGCAGCAAGCTCTGAACGTTTCAGAAGTATTTGTGGGGCAAACTGTCCATCCTCATACCCTGTCATAAACCCATATTGATTTGCCGCCGCAACATATCCTGCCATATCATCCGAAATGTTGTCTTTATCTTTATATAGGCTGTTAATCTGATCAACAGTATTCTCCCAAGAGAGTTCTTCCGTCCAGCTGTATCCCCTCAGCATGTCTCCAAGAGCCAACAACGCCTGATAGCTTCCGTACCAGTCAGACCCTGTGGAGCTTGCATCACTCGGGAACCCCCCATCTGTCTCCTGATATGTAAGCAATCTTTCGCACATCGCAGCATATTTCTCATTTTCTGTCTCATCAACAGCTGTGAGTCCACTTATTGCTGTTGCAAGAGAGCAGATGTTTTCTGCATCGTTCCAGGGAGATGTATATCCGTTATTATCATTCAGCTTGCCATATAGAAATGCAACCGCCTTATCTATGGCAGCTTCTACCCTTTCATCACCTCTGTAACATGCAAGAGCCAGGAGAGCCATACCTGTCATATCAACGTCTCCCTCTGCCGCTCCGCTGTAATAGTTGTATCCGCCATCCGGACACTGCTGCGAAAGCAAATATTTTTTTGCGTTCTCAGTATTATATGCCGACGGACGGCTCTTTTCAAGCGCAACTATTGCAAAGAAGGAATCACCTATGTAATCTCCAAAGCTTCCATTTTCCCCCTGCGAGTTCCCCAGAAGCGATATTATATCTTCTCCCTCAGCAGCAACATAATAATCTGGATTCTGACCCGCCGCAAGCAGCGGGAGAAGAGGCATATAGAGCTTATAATTCTGCTCTGCGGAAGAGATCTCATTTGCCACCTCTACCCACTTTTTTAAATAATCATTATTGGATCTTTGGTCTACGTTTCCCACAGACTCCAACACTATAACATCCCACGCGGAAAATGGTGCTTCATATCCCTTATACCATTGAATAACCTTTCCTATTGCGCCCGAAACACCATCGTCGGGTGCAGCAGATATTAACACCCCATCTGCGCAAAACCCTCCTGGCACCACCGATACAACAAGCACCAGACATAGCAACATTGAGAATATTTTTTTCAAAAATATCCCTCCCATAAAATTTTTACAGGTAACTGCTTATCAGCCGCGCAAACGAAAAATACTCCTTTGTCTCTCGCAAAGCGTATTTTTTAAGAGGTATAGCAAGTATTCTGGCTCACCTTCTTCAAAGCCGTAGCCTTCCCGTTTCCAGTGGCATTCGGTTGACTTCTCCGGTTTACAGCGGCGGGACCGCCTGGGCTTTTCACCCCGTTCCTTGTGACAGACAAATCTGCCCGTCATGCGACACCATACCCCTGCTGATAATGCCCTGTTCCCTGTCCGCTTTATTATACAACCAAAAGAATATTTTAACAACTCACCTCTATTTTTCGACTTTCAAAGGTATATTTTTATGTTTTATGTCAACCTTTAACTTTTCAAAAAATGTAATTTGCTAATTTATGTAAAATTTTCGTGTAACACTTTTCTTGTCGCTCCCTAATTTACTAAGTTTTCTCTGTGCACAACCCTGTGGATAATGTGCAAAACTATTTGTAGTTTTATTACTCAGCAAATTATGTCAATCACTTTATTTTTTTCTCAATAAAATGACAGCATTTTTTTCATTTGTTTGTAACCAATATTTTCTGTTTGTTTCTTTTTTGTAACTTATTTCTCTCTACAAAATTTTCCCTTTTATTCGCCGTTCGACAAATAGTGTGTATATTTTTTATTTTACCAGCAAATTCTTAATGAATATACTATTTGTAATTTAATCCATCTCCTCAAAACTTTTTTCTTCCTCAAAAAAACAAACATTTCTACTCGAAAATAAGGACGCCGCTTTAAACGGCGCCCTTTAATCGGTAGTTAAAATCGATAGGTTTTAATGACGAAACTCAATTCCATGCAAAATAAATCCACCTCTAAATACAAATATATTTGTCGGTAAGCTGGGTAAAATAGAGAAAAAGTTCGTCGCAAGCGACGTTCCGCTTGCGACGAACTGGAGCTGGTGGGGTGACTCGAACACCTGACCTGCTGATTACGAGGTGTGCCACATCCGTCAAGGCACTGGTATGTACAAGATTTTTGAGGATTTTGTTCCATAGTCAGCCGGTCTTTTGCACTCTATGCTCCGTCGAGCCTGATTACTCATTTCAACGCATGGGTCGCGGTGTGGGTCAAAGCTCATTTGCAATAATTTCAATGTCAGATTTTGATATGCCATATACAATGAGAGAATCAAATAGCATAGATACCATCTATCCAGTTTGCACGAGAATGCTTCTGCAAAATACGTTCACAGTCTGTCAGCATTGAATCATGCAATTTGCCTTTTCCAACCGAAATGGTAATTATATTGTTTCTTTCCAGATACTCCCTTGCCTCAAATTTGCATAGACGCGAAAACTCCTTATTTGCCTATCGCTTCCGACATCCCTATCTAACCGCAAGATTACTTCCAATAGACTTTAAATAGTTCTGATAATCTTTCGTACCATAAAGCGCATCTCTGAAGTTTACAAGCTCTATGCCGTTCTCTTTTATCCAGTTCTTTACAGCATCAGATGTCAGCGCATGGACATCAACAGTGCGTATCTGAATATAGTTACGCGCTTTAGGATCATAGTCCCCAAGACGGTACACATAGTAATCGACATATCCCGGATGCCACGCGTGCATCGCAGCCGCACCGTCGGGCACCAGTTCGAGATCTCCGCCACTAAGATAATATTCGATGGGATCATATTTTTCAATTTCAGTTAGGGAATCGGTATTAAGTGCGCTATACGGACGAGCTGATGTGCCATATATTTTTCCCTCCCACTTCGGATCTACTTTACGCCCCGCGACTGCGTAGGATCCTGAACTCTGGAGCGGAGTGATACAGTGGTGCACTATGCCGTATTCCTCCATTACCTGTGTCATAGAACGTCCAAGCGGTGAATCACCACTGTCAAACCCACTCATATCAGGCGCCTTACCGAGGATTTTAACACACAGGTCCATCTCTGCGCGGCACTCCGCCAGCGCCTCTTCAAATACCACATCTTCAGCGGTGTTGAGATCCTTGCGGAAACCGCTGCGACTCACGTCGTACATGGAGGGGACTTTCTCAGCTCCGAGCACTGGGCTGCCCCAGAAATGCGCATGCCAGCCCACAGATATCCAGGGACGTTTGCGCAGCTGCTCAAGGGCTTCAACGGTGCCGGGGGTGTCCAGCATTATATCGGCAGCTGTAACTACACCATTGTCAATACTCTCAAAAGTACCAATGTTGTGCACTTGAGTATATCCCACGTCATCCGCCCTGATTATAAGTTCTTTCATAATTTGCCTCCTTATTGCAATCCTGCCCACAGCGGAAAATACAGCGTTTAGGCTCTGATATCTATAAACCGCTTTCTCCTAAACAGGAAAGGGCATACGGAGAGATATCTTCCCGTATGCCGCCCACAGGTTCAACAAAGATTATTTTACACCAAGTGATTCAAGTGTACCTATCGTTATATCCCCACTGAGATATGTATCTACTGCATCCTGCCTCCACTGAGTGATCTTTTCAAGACCCATGCGATTTATTTCAGCAAGCATTGTGTCATAGGAATCTATAGATTCCAGTCCTGTTACGACCTTTACCATCCACTCGGAGACATATGTCTTTATTTCGTTATATATGGATGTATAATCTGCCGAGTGTTCCTGCGACACGGTTACGGACGTAAGCTGGTCCTGAGGATCAGAGTTTTCCATCCAGATATCCATTGCGTCATATGTGATCTGGGTGATATCCGGGGACGCAAGCTCGCGCTCCCAGTCGTAGAAACCAACATGCGGCATGACAGCGCTCATTGTATACAGACACTGCATGATGTTCCTGGAGCGTCCCTCCGGATCGTGGATCATGAAGTCCTTAAATACCGGCTCACCCTCGTCATTGAGGTCATAGGATTCGCCCTCTATGCCATAGTTTGAAAGGAGCATGCCATCGTATGTATACATGTAGTCAGCCCATTTTAGGAAGACCTTCAAATTCTCTTCGCTGCATGCTGTGGATACCTGCAATCTTGCCTGTCCTGCATACTTGTACAGAGAGAACGGCAAATTAAATCTTACTGTGTCCGCTGTCTCCAACGGGGTCTTTACAGGAGTCCAGTTAGGATTGTCAGCTTCTGTATTCTCGTTGAGATAATCAAACTGAATGTAGTTCAGGCTGTGAACGGCAAATTTGTTGTTGAGAACCATCGGCTCTACATCTGTCCGTCCGCGGGCATAGAAGTCCTTGTCTAACAGACCTTCCTTATACCAATTGGTGATCATCTCGAGATACTTTTTCCACTGTTCTGTTGCCGGACCGTATTCAACTTTTCCATCGTGGACCTGGAAATCGGAAATAGTATTGAATCCGGACTGCAGCAATGTGTTCGACCCGTCAGCAGTCTGATAGAATCCGCCTGCGGAGAGTGTGCCGTACCCTGCATTTTTAAAGGTGGTGAGCATATTGTGCCAGTCATCAAATGTCACAAGGGAGTCAAGGTTAATTCCGAGCTCGTCCGCCCAGTCTTTGCGTATGCCGTAACCCTGGAATGCGGGCTGCTTTGTATACATAATTGCGAAGAAAGACGCCAGTCTGCCCTTATCTGTTACTGTCTCACGGAGGGTTTCTTCATCCCTTGCGCGCGCTGCCAGATAGTTGGGCATATACTCTGCATACGGCAGGAGGTCAACTATAACATCGTCGTCGACGTACTTGTCCAGACCGCCTATGTAGTTGCCAAGATTACCCGCAATAACGTCGGTGTACTCCTGAGAAACCATCATCAGGTTGAAGAGCTCATTCTGCTGCATCTCAATCGGATGTGTCCATTCAATGTGGACATTTGTCATTTCTTCGTACTTCTGGAAAGCGATTGCGTCGTTCTGCGACTCAAGGGAGGTTCCGGTAAAAGGCGTGTGACCCCAAATGGAGATCGTCACGTTGTCATCGACAAGCGGGAACGGAATGTCAAACTCGCCCTTTTCATTTCTCTTCAGTGTGCTTGCTGCTTCTGTGTCCGCTGTTGTGGTGTCGTTTCCGCCGTCTGGTGTGGTACCCGCTGTTGTGGTGTCGTTCCCGCCACAGCCGAACAGGGACATTATAAGCACCAGGACAAGCACCAATGCAGCGGCTCTTGCTGTAACATGCTTTACCATTGTATTCTCCTTTCATAAACATAAAAACATAAAAATTTGTGCGCATACTTTGCCGAAACAGGTGCGGCTTTAAGTACTATGCTGTATCCAGGTCCGTGTCCCAATTATATTTGGATGGCATTTGAAAAACAAGACGCACTTTAATCTCCTTTATCACTTTTTTAACATCTGTTTTTTCTGACAGCATTCAGGAGGTATCATTTTTTTGAAGCTATCATTTTTCTATACTGTGACGGTGTAAAATTTTCAAACTTCCTGAATGCGCGAATCATTGCAAGATCGTTTGAAAACCCAGAGTTTTCCGCGATAACGGTTATGGTATCATTGGTGGTTTCAAGCAGTGTTTTCGCTCTGTCCATCCGCAGCTGCTGGATAAAATTCAGCGGTGTAAGTTTGCTGTGTCTGGATATTATCTGTGCCAGATCATGCTGTGAAATCCCGGTCGCGTCCAGAACGGAGGAGATGTTCAGATTGGGGTCGAATACATTTGCATATATATAATCAATTACATATTTTTCTATTTTCTCTTTTTCCTGCCGTTTGAAAGATACACTGCTGTTTTGCAGCTGTTCAAAGACGAGGTGCAACTCCTCCAGGTACTTTTCTCTGTTTCGTATCGGCAGGAGCCGTCCTGCCGGATCTGCCAGCTCCTGCGGAAGCACTACCATGTTCTTCTCCGCGGCTGCATCTATCACCTTTGAAGCAAAGTCTGATATTATGAGTATCCTGTTTCGCAGCACCACGCTCTTTTCTGCGTCGATATCGGTTATGAACTGTGCTATCAGCTGCTCTGCGTTCTCGTAATCCTCCACCATAAGGGCATTGAATATTTTTTTTCTGCAATGTCATGAACTCGCTTCCGGAAATGTCCTCTCCCGAGGGTATGCTACGTTCCAAAACATCGGTCACACTTCCGGGTGCGCCGTCCGATTCAGTATAATCCATTATGTCAAGGGCGGCGTAGTATGCCTCCGGGATGTTCTGTACACTGTCCGTATCCATTCCAACAACTACCGTACAGATAATACCGAAATTTTCATATATCGTGTGCACTGCAAAGTTCAGTTTCTCACTCAGGGCTTCTCCCGATATCCCTCTGTCACTTCCCAGCAGAAAACAGGTATTTTTTCCTATCTCCGCAATATACTGCCGGTCTTCGCCGTACAGTATCTCGCCAAAAATATTTTTCACTATTATCTGGACCGGACCGTTTGCGAACCCGTCCCCGGAATATATCCCAGGATCATCCACACGTACAAGGACCACATTGAAATTTCTTTTTCCCGCGATACCGTCCATTACCAGCATTCTGGTCGCATCCACGCCTCCCTGGAGAATATATGCGACATCGCGCTCCCGCTGAATCTCCTCGTTTGTTGACATGGTTTTCTCATATCTTTCTTTCAGGGATTTTATGTTCTGCATTATATATGTGTATTCATCGCCCGATACACGCGGTTTACTACCCTTTCCGAAAGAATCGGATATCATTTTTAC
>CALXAZ010000094.1 GCA_944386395.1 uncultured Clostridia bacterium | reverse complement strand
ATGTTGCCATTTGTTAAACTCCTTTTCAATATATTTTGTTTTGCGGAAAATGATATACATATCAATTTTAATACTTGCAGTGGAAAAAATCAATTGATTTGGCTTAAATACTAAAAAAATAAAAATTGATGCTAATATTTTGTTAAATAGCCATAAAATGAATCTTTGTGGCACGTGAGCAGCGATTTTGGTTGACAGATAGGGGAGAAAGTGATAATATGATGATAATTCAAAAGCAATAAAGGCGATGAAGGGGACGGAATGTGCTGGTTTCCGGACAGAGAGGCGGTCATTTTGCTGGAAGCACCGCTGCGGAAAGGCTCGTTTTACCACCCCTGAGCAGCCCTCCGAACAGAGTAGGCAGGGACGTGTGCGCGCGTTAAGCGTATGGCTGAGGCAGCAGTTTGTAAGCTGCCTTGCGCTGAGAGGCGGGTATTCCGCAATCAGGGTGGAACCGTGGAGATATCTTCACCCCTGGAGCTGTGACTCCAGGGGTGTTTTATTTTGAATATCATGGAGTTGCAGCAAAAAGGAACATTTTATAAATGACCTGAAAGGAGAAATATGTCATGGACGTAATTCTTAAAGATGGCAGTAAAATTGAGCTTCCGTCTGGATCGTCTGTTATGGATGCAGCAAAGCAGATAAGCGAAGGGCTTGCTCGCAACACGTTTGCCGCGGAGATAAACGGAGAGCTTTCCGACATACGTGATGAGCTGCAGGATGGAGACAGTCTGAACCTCCTAACATTTGATACCGAAGGAGGAAAGTGGACCCTTCGTCATACGGCGTCACACGTTCTTGCACAAGCGGTAAAGCGTCTCTATCCTGAGGCAAAGCTTGCAATTGGTCCGGCGATAGATACTGGGTTTTATTATGATTTCGATGTAGAGACGCCTTTCACGCAAGAAGATCTCGACAGGATAGAGGCTGAGATGAAAAAAATAGTGAAAGAGAAGATACCCCTTGAGCGCTTTGAGCTTACAAGAGAGGAAGCGCTGAAATTTATGGAGGAGAAGGATGAGCCATATAAGGTTGAGCTTATAAATGATCTTCCAGAGGGTTCGAGGATAACCTTCTACCGTCAAGGAGATTTTGTGGATCTCTGTGCCGGACCTCATGTGACAGATACCAGTAAGATAAAGGCTCTCAAGCTGATCAATGCCACCGGCGCATACTGGAGGGGAGATTCCTCGCGCAAGATGCTCTGCCGGATATACGGGACAGCATTTATGAAAAAGGACGACCTTGACGCATATCTTCAGCGCCTTGAAGAGGCAAAGAAGAGGGACCACCGCCGTCTTGGCAGGGAGCTTGGGCTGTTTGCTCTGATGGAGGAGGGACCGGGATTCCCGTTTTTCCTTCCGAAGGGAATGGTGCTAAAAAACACTCTGATCGACTATTGGCGGGAGATACACAAGAAGTATGGATATGTAGAGATATCGACCCCTATAATGCTGAATAGAGGCTTATGGGAGCGCTCTGGGCATTGGGAACATTATAAGGATAATATGTATACTACCGTGATAGACGACACCGATTTTGCTATAAAGCCGATGAACTGCCCTGGAGGAATGCTTGTCTATCAGCTTGAGCCAAAGAGCTACCGTGATCTGCCTTTCCGCTGCGGGGAGCTAGGGCTTGTCCACAGACACGAGCTTTCGGGAGCTCTGCATGGTCTGTTCCGTGTGCGCTGTTTTACACAGGACGACGCGCATATCTTTATGACAAAGGAGCAGATGAAAGATGAAATAAAGAATGTCGTGCGTCTGTTCGACGAAGTCTATTCTCTGTTTGGGTTGCATTATGAGATAGAGCTTTCCACAATGCCAGAAGATCATATCGGAACCGAAGCGGAGTGGGAGGAAAATCAGGAGATACTCAAGACCGCCATTACCGATATGGGAAAAAGTTACACAGTCAATGAGGGCGATGGGGCTTTTTACGGACCAAAGCTTGACTTTCATCTTGAGGATTGCCTTGGAAGGACGTGGCAGTGCGGTACTATACAGCTGGATAGCCAGCTTCCAGAGAGGTTTGAGCTGGAGTATACCGGGGCTGACGGGGCAAAGTATCGTCCGGTTATGATACACCGCGTTGTATTTGGCTCGATAGAGCGTTTTATTGGGGTCATAACGGAGCATTTCGCGGGAGCGTTTCCAACGTGGCTTGCGCCGGTCCAGGTGAAGGTTTTACCGATAACTGACCGCACAAAGGAGTATGCTGAGGGGATAATCGAAAAGCTTACAGCCGCGGGCGTTAGGGTCGAAGGCGACTTCCGAAGCGAAAAAATTGGATATAAGATAAGGGAGACCCAGATGCAGAAGATACCATATATGCTTGTATTGGGCGACAAAGAGGCTGAAAGCGGAACTATCACTGTTCGCTCAAGGTCGAGAGGGGACCTGGGTTCTGTTTCATTTGAAGGCTTTATGACAGAGCTCACGGATGAGATTAAAAACCGTATAAATAAGTAACCTTGCA
This sequence comes from uncultured Clostridia bacterium, assembly GCA_944386395.1. Taxonomy (GTDB): domain Bacteria; phylum Bacillota; class Clostridia; order Oscillospirales; family JAAYOS01; genus CALXAZ01. Next base: position 5,224 of record CALXAZ010000094.1, on the reverse strand, counting down.
ATGTGCGGGGTTCCTCATTGGATTGCACCAGTATTCCTCTCCGGCAGTTGTTGCCGGAGAGGAATTTTGAAAGAGATGAGAAAAAGTATCGCTCGGACGCGCGCAGATTGTGCTCGCACAAAGGAGATATTTGTGTTTATAAAAAGTTTATGATTTTTTTATAAAAGTTTTTGTTTTCATTGATGAAAAATAGAGATATATCTTTTAAGATATTAGTAAGAAATAAATCTATTTTTTAAAAGAATGTCGAGTTATAATCAAGACGTAATCAGGAACGTATGCTGTTTCTGAAAAAATCCAGGAAAAGGAAAAGAGAGACAATATGGAAACAATGAAACTTGTAAACTATATCATAGCGATTGCGTTTACACTTTGCTATTCATATCAACTTATATATGTTATCATAGCTCTTATCAAAAAGCCGGAGAAAGCTCCGGATGCGTTGCCGCACAGATTTGCTGTGATGATATCGGCAAGAAATGAGGAGGCGGTTATTGCTCAACTGATAGAGAGTATAAAAAAGCAAAAGTATCCACGAGAGATGGTGGATATATATGTAGTGGCTGATAACTGTACAGATAGTACTGCGGCAGTCGCAAGGGCAGCAGGAGCAACTGTTTTTGAGAGATTTAATAAGCAGCTTGTCGGCAAGGGATATGCGCTTGATTTTTTGTATGGAAAGATAAAAACTTTTTATCCACGGAAAAACTACGATGGATTTTTTGTTTTTGACGCGGACAACCTTCTGGACGAGAACTACATAGCTGAGATGAATAAAACCTTTGCTGCCGGCGGCAGAGTTATCACTAGCTATAGGAACTCGAAAAATTATGCAGACAACTGGATATCTGCCGGGTATTCTCTATGGTTTCTGCGCGAGGCAAAATATTTAAACAATCCCCGTATGATATTGGGAAGCAGCTGTGCGATATCGGGGACAGGGTTTCTTGTGCACCATGAAATAATGGAACGCAATAACGGATGGAAGCATTTTCTTTTAACAGAGGACATAGAATTTACAGTGGATAGCGTTCTGCATGGCGAAACAATACAATATTGCAACAGTGCAGTGATCTATGACGAGCAGCCAACGTCCTTTATGCAGTCATGGAATCAGCGCATGCGCTGGGCAAAAGGAGCTTTGCAGGTTTTTTACAAGTATGGATTTAAACTTGTGAAACGAATGGTAACAAAATTCGATTTTTCGAGTTTCGATATGACAATGGCAACACTGCCTGCAATACTTTTGACAGTTTTTAGCGCAACGGTGAACATTGCAGCGGCAATATTCAGTGTAGTTCAGCACGACGGAAGCATGTGGGTGCTTGTGGGTTCGGTTGGTGAAACGATATTCAATGCATACGTGCTTATCTTGGTTCTCGGTGCAATTACTGTTGTGACCGAGTGGAAGCAGATACATTGTAAGCCGTATAAAAAGGTACTGTATACTTTCACTTTCCCGCTGTTTATGTTTACCTATGTTCCGATTTCTGTGGTAGCCATCTTTAAAAAGGTAGAATGGAAGCCGATACGCCACAGTGTATCCAAATCGATAGAAGATTTTCAGGCACAGCGAAATGGCTAAGCATTATTCTAATTTTCATATATAACTCTCCTAAATAAGGCACACCCCGGGAAGCTTCCCGGGGTGTGTTCTTTGTATAACAGTGGTGCTGTATATAATCAGTTTATGTCGGTAAATGACACTCCAGACCTGCCTGTGAGATACTCTGATTCGCGGCTGTGACAGGTAAACAGAAGTATTTGCCGGTGGTGTGAAATGTCATACAAAAAGTCGAGAGCCCGAAGTAGACGTGCGTCATCAAAGGAGCTGAATGTATCATCGAGAATTATGGGTATATTTTTTTCTCTGGGCAGCACAGACTCACATATAGCAAGACGGACTGACAGATAAAGCTGAGCCGCGGTACCTGTGCTAAGCTCGAGAGCCCTGTGAAGCCCGAGGCTACTGCCGTCACCCGTCATAGCAGAAAATTCTCTGTCTACGATAACCCTATCGTATCGACCACCTGTCAGGAGAGAGAAAATTTCTGCAGTACGTGAGTTCAAGGTGGGTGAGAAACGTTCACGTAAAGAACTGTTTGCGCTGTCCAGCAGCTCCATGGCAACAGTTATCGCCCGAAGTCTGATGTTTGCCCGGTCAAGAGCTTCTCTTAGCCGGGTGAGCTTTCCCTCCAGTACAAACGGGGAGACGCCATCGGTAAAGCTGCCTTCGATAAGCGCGGCTTCGCGCCTGAGAGAGCTGAGCTCTGCGTCGATGTTGGCAAGAGCACGTTCGGTTTCCTGCCTTGTACGGTCTGGTTTTTTAGTAAAAGAGTCTGAGGGCACTGTGGGAACTTCGGGAATTGCGGCGAGCACTGCGCGGGTCTTGTTTTCTTCGGCGCGTGCCGCATCAAGCTCAGAGAGAAGATCTATTGCATGATTGATAGCGCCTGGAAGAGCAGAGATTGGAACGCAAGGAAAAAGCTGCTCAGCCAAAGATAGGTCCTTATCAGGGATTTTGCTGGAGGAAAGCGCCTGCTCAGCTTCTTCCACCTCCTGCTTTAAAGAAAGTGCTGCATTATAAATTGCTGCATAGCGAAAAACTATCTGCCTGAGCTCCTGAGTATCACCTGTTCCATATTTTTCTGATATCCGACTCAGAAGAGCGCCTTTCTCCTTTTTTCTGCGGTGTCGTATATCCCATATTCCCAGAGATACCCCAATGGACAGCGTAACCAGAGAAAAAATTAATGCAGTAAGGGGATTAGTCCTAAGAAAAAGCAGAATGGAGCATATAATCGGGGTTGCAAGATAGAAAAAAAATAGCCTAGTAACAGGAAAATGTCTGGTTTCGAGCTGCCTTAACGCCGAAAGGTCGTTTTCTACGAAGGTTTCTGCCTCTTCTGGGGTACAGCCCAAAAACGGGGAAAAGTTATCCAGCTTTTGCAAAATTTCATTAAGCTGAGTCCTTTTTTGTTCCAAAAGGGATGCCTGGGACTGAGCAATTTTCTTTCGTTCAGCTTCGGCAGATAGCGCCCTCTCTATTGCACGAAGATCCTCCAGGCTTGCTGAAGGAGAGGCTTTTTCAAGCTGGATACGTTTTGCTTCTGCGCGCTTAAACGAGTCCTCAGCCAATTTTCTCCTTTGAGCGACTTCTGCCAGCTCAGCAACAGAGTGTGCCTCAAGCTCATGCGTAAGAGCCTGCCTTTGCTCCTCGAGAAGTTTTACCTTTGCAGTCAGATCTTCGAGCCTGGCGGAGCGTTTGCTGTATTCTTCTATGCGGTGCTCGATATCTGATATCTGTGATTCGAGTTCTGGTATCTCTCCACGACGCTGATATTTAAGCTTATTTTTCCAGTTGCGGAGAGTGGATTCGGCAGGTAAATATGCTGCTGAATCATCACCGATGGAGACAAGGCTGAGTATCCTTTGTTCGAGCTCCGAGCTATCACCAGAAGGGAATGCCGGAGATGAGATAAAGGCGGAACGCTCAAAAACACTACCTCCAATTCCGAGAAGTCTCTCTCCAATATCGGAGCTTTCCAGTTCCGTTATGCTACCGGATTGATTAAACACGGTGATATTTCGGAGAGGAGATGAGGATGTACTGCGGCGCTCAATAGTAAGATTACCAAATTCTGTATCAGACAACTCCATACTTCCACTCATCAAAGCTCCGCTCCATGGGCGAAACCGGTTTTTGTCAGCTATGGAGTTTTTTGTATCTCTCTCGGATGTGTTTATGCCATAGAGCATTGCCCGGATAAATCCGCACCATGTGGATTTTCCAGATTCATTTGAGCCGCGGATGATGTTAAGACCGTCCCCCAGCTCAAGCTTTTTATCGGTCAATCCGCCAAATGTAGCGGTAAGCTTTTTAATTATCATTTTGGAGCCTCCTCACCATTCAGTGCGGCAAGACCAAACCGGGCAGCAAGCTCAAGCTCAGTACGCTCGCCATCATCTTTTGCGCTGTCTAGTTTATCAAGTATGAGCGAGAGAAAAACACCCTCTAGGCTGTCATTACCGATAGCACTCCAGATATTTCGGGGAGGGTGCGTCAAATCGCTAATCTCGATATGGAAGGCTCTACCACCTAGGGCATTCTCAAGCCTCACGATGTCCAGATTTTCCGGAGCGTATTCGCCGGTAAGGCGTATTTTCAGTATGTTCTGTGCGCAATCTGGAGGAAGTGAGGAAGAAATCTCTGAAAGGGCATCGTGCCCGGGAGTCAGTGAAATGTCTATTATCTCCATCCGTCGTCCTCGTAGAGGAAGAAAATTCACATTTACAGAGTCTCCGATTTCCACTATATAGCAACCTTTTTCGCCGGTTTCATCAAATCCGCGCCCCTCTGGGCAGCCGGGGTACGCACAGATGGTTTCACCAAAAGTCTGAGGCTCGGTGCGGAGATGTATATGCCCCAGCGCAAGATAGGAAAGTCCGCTTGCGGCTATCTCCTGAGAGGTTATTGGACAGTAACGGGGATCAGAGGAGTTTAAATCTGCATGTAGGAGCATAACGGACTTTTGGTTGTTGTCTGCATGAAAGCCACGTAACGGGGAAAAGGTCAGCTCCTGAGAGACAAATCCTGCTCCGTAGATATTTATTCCGGCAAATGGTATGCATGCTATTTCGGGCGAAGAAAATATATGTACATTTGAGGACCATTTTGTGAGGGAATATGCGGAGCGGGAGGAGAAAAAATCGTGATTTCCGGGGGAAATAAATATGGGAAGCGCCGTATTACCAAGGATTTCCGCAGTACGGGTACCAATCCCAAATGATGGAGAGGTTTTTTTTTTTTTTTCGCCCGCAATGAGGATAGCGTCGCAGCGGTTATCCTCGGCCGCAGAAATAATATTTCTCAACAGATTGAACTGTTCTTCGCGCCGCTGAGATGCCTTTTCCGGAGGTAGACGGTCGAATGATGAATCGAGATGTATATCGGCTGTATGTAGAAATTTTGCGCTCATTGCAACCTCCGCGTAAAGTATATTTTTCAAGATAATTATATCATAAACGGTCCAGAACTGTAAATAATGCAGATGATGCACATAAGCGAAGCAGAACACAGCCAATGGAAACCGGTAAACAGGTTTATCCGATACTGTTAACTGTTTATGGAGGTGTGATAGTATTTTGTGTATACTGGGGTGCGATTTTGAGTATTTTTACGTTTGAATAATACCTGATAAAAAGTTATAATAGTTAAGGTTTT
>CALXAZ010000093.1 GCA_944386395.1 uncultured Clostridia bacterium | reverse complement strand
ACATACAAGCCCAAGGAGTGATTGGTCAGCCAGTTGCTCCTCTCATTGTAGCTTAGGCACGAGATGGAGGGAAAGCCGGACTGGCTGTCCGGCTTTCCTGTCCAAATTTATTGTAATAGGAGTGAAGCAATGTACATATCTAAAGAAGGTCAATCGGATATTAAGGGGTGACACTAATGATTAGTCCAGATCTTCCTATTACTAAGTCTTCTGATGATAAACTGAATCGGGAATCATTTGCAGAGAGTCTTGCCAATGTTATACTGCAATCCACTTTTCCTACTTCTTTTACTGTGGGTCTGTATGGTGCTTGGGGAAGCGGAAAGACTTCATTACTAAATATGGTAATAGAGCAAGTGGAACGCCGTAGTACAGATGTGGTCATATTAAGATTTAATCCTTGGCTTTGTTCCGATCCAAAACAGCTTATTACTCAATTCTTTAAACAGTTGGCAAGCGCAATCAAAATTAAAAAACCTGCGGCAGACTCTGTGTGTGAGTTAGTCGATCAATATGCAGACCTTTTTGATGCAGCCAGTATTATCCCATACGCAGGGTCTGCAATTGCAGCAGCAGGTAAAATGTTTACAGCCAAGGCAAGAAAGCGCATAAGTCGAAAAAGTAACGATATGCAGGGACAAAAAGATGAGATAATTCGCACAATGGTTAAGGAAAATTTAAAAATAATTATCTCCATAGATGATATTGATCGGCTTTCCGAAGAAGAGATTATAGCTGTTTTTCAGTTGGTAAAAGCATTGGCAGATTTTCCGAACGCAGTCTATTTGCTTGCTTTTGATTATGATGTTGTGGTGCGTGCACTTGCTACAGTACAACACGGAGACGGACGAGAATACCTTGAAAAAGTTATACAGGTCCCATTTGAGATACCAGCACCAAGCATAGCAAGTATTCATGATGCCCTTTTCTCAAAGCTCAACGGGATACTTGGAGATATACCAGATGGCCGATGGGACAAAGCAACATGGGTAGAATTATTCCAGTATGGAGTAAAAAATTATATCAAATCCATTCGAGATGTTATTCGCTATTCCAATGTATTTTATTTGAAGTATCAGCTATTGCAAGGTGAGACCGACCCTATCGATCTCCTCGGCCTGACATGTCTTCAGGTATTTGAACCGGTTCTCTATTCCACTCTAAATAATTACAAGGACATGCTTTGCGGTTCAATTAGCAGCTATTCATACGAACGCCAACACACTGATGAGGAGAAAATCAAGAAAGCTATTAGTGATATTTTCTCAGATGGGATTGCTACGAATAATGAGGCTGCAAAAAGGATTCTTGGGATTTTGTTTCCCAAAACGAAAGTGGCTTTGGAACATAGCTATTCTTTTGGCCGCTATTACGATTACAGGAAATTTTTAATTCATTGTAATATTGCTGTTCCAGAATGCTTTGACCGTTATTTTTCCCTCTCGCTTGGAGATGATGCAATTCCGACTGCAACTATGCGAAATCTTATATATGAGGCAAATGAAAGCGAGGTTGTAACAAATATCACCCAGCTATATCAGGATGGAAAAATTATTAGGCTGCTTGAAGAAATAGAGGCATATGCTAATAAAGGCGACTCGAAAAACATCCCAGCAGAAAGGGCTACAGTTTTAATACGCTGCCTTTGCCGGATGTGGAGTTCTTTTGAAGTTGAAGAAAAAGAGTTTTTTACCGTTCCGTTTGCATGGAGATTACTGTTTTGCGTAGATCCTTTGCTGAAAGCAGTTGATACGGCGGAGCGCCTTTCATTTCTGCGAGGTATATTTGAGGATAAAATGGTCGAACCGTCAACATTGGCGTTGCTCTTGCAGGATTTTGAATCACAGCATGGGCGCTGTACCGATAAGGGGCCGAATGAAAATAAACAAGCGATTTCATTGGATGAGCTATTAGAGCTTGAACCTGTGTTTAAGTCACGATGTATTGATGCAATAGATTCAGGTACTGCTTTATTGCAATATGGTGGATTAAACTTCTTGTGGATGCTAAGTCAAATTGACGAAGAACTTGCAAAACACATCAAAGAAACACTTGTTACAGATGATATATCGCTTGCAAAGATTATTAGCTACTGTACCTCACATGGGAAGGCAGCAATCAAACTCATTATAAATACGCGTAAAGTAGACAAACAAGCTCTCAGTGAATTTATTGATATAAACGAAGCTTATCAGCGTATAGGTATCTTTGTTACAACTTGTGAATTTTTACGGCTTCCAACAGAAAATCAAGAAGACGTCATTGCTTTTATTATTACAATGAAGAGAGAGGAAAATAATAGCCCAACAGAAGGTCTTGTTGCGGAAGACGCAATTAAAGACGAGCTTCAAAAGATTCTCAATGCAATCCAGCTCATAGAGATTTAATATTGTTTTTGTTTACGACCCTTTTCATAAACGTATAAACAGAAATTGCAAGCATGAAAGCACATGCTTGTAATTTCTGTTTTGCAATTAATTCTTGCCTTTGGCTTGACATACTGGTGCCTTAAATCGTGAAATCTAAGTTCAGGCAGTCCGGTCTCCTGCAGGACCTTTTTCAGCTGGCGGTATGCGGTGCCGGGGTTCAGCAGGGTTTCCGGGCGAAGTGGGTCATGGAAGATCCAAGG
>CALXAZ010000092.1 GCA_944386395.1 uncultured Clostridia bacterium | reverse complement strand
ATTTCAATTTTCTTCTCCTTTTGATACAAAAACAAAAAACTACCGGAGAGCAGGCGCCGCATAAGCTCCCCACAGGGGAAATACGGCAGGCTCACGGTAGCCGTCGAGAAAGCAGCCGGAAACCCGGCTGCGATGAGTATCCCAAATAAATATTATTACATAACAAATAGTGTTTGTCAATATTAAAATGAAAGACGGACAATTTTCTGACAAGGTGGCTGAAAAATGCAAAGCGCGGGAAGCTATTGCCCGCGATCTATTGGTTACAGAAGCTTCCGGCGGAGTTCCTCGCCGCTCTCGGGGGACAGGAGCGCCGGCGGGATATCAAATATGGTCTTGCAGCCGCTCTGACCCTCGAGGCTCAGGCGATATGCCGCACGCGCAAAGGCGACAAGTACGCTTGCCGTGAATTCAGGGTTCGAGTCGAGCTTCAGGCTGTACTCGATGACGTGGGAGTGCTCTCCCTCAAGACCGGTCCTCCCGCTGCGGATGACAAAGCCACCGTGGGGAATACCGCTGTGGTCGCGCTGAAGCTCCTCCATCGAGATGAAATGTACGGTGGTATCGTAATCAGCAAAGTAATTTGGCATTGATACTATCTCGTGCTCTATGCGCGCAAGATCCGCCCCCTCTTCCGCCACGACAAAGCACTCGCGGGTATGCTTTTGGCGGGTAGTAAGCTCTGGGGAGCTGCCGCTGCGCACAGCCTCGAGGGCGGAGGGTACCGGGATGGTATACTGCCGCGCGTCAAGCACGCCTTCGATACGGCGTATCGCGTCAGAGTGCCCCTGGCTTACGCCCTTGCCCCAGAAGGTATAGTCGCTGCCCTGCGGGAGCACCGCGCCTGCATACAGGCGGCTGACAGAGAATAGACCCGGGTCCCAGCCAACCGAGATTATGGCAACTTTTCCGGCGGCTTTTGCGGCGGAATCCACCGCGGCAAAGTGCTGGGGGATATTTGCATGTGTGTCGAAGCTGTCAACCACGTTGAACAGGCGGGCAAACTCCGGCGTCTGCACCGGCAGGTCTGTCGCGCTGCCTCCGCAGAGCACCATCACATCGATGCTGTCCTTCATGCTGGAGGCGCTGTCGATGTGGTATACCGGGGCGCCCGCTGTCTTGAGAGAAGATGGGTCGCGGCGGGTAAATACGCCGGCAAGCTCCATGTCCGGATTCTGCCTGATCGCAAGCTCCACTCCGCGCCCCAGGTTTCCGTACCCGAGGATGCCTATGCGAATATTCATGTGCAAAACTCCTTATTTTAGATTCAGATGTGGGCGCCTTTAACAGAAATATGGGAAAAGAGCCCTTTGATGTATTATAGCACATAAAGAACGGAGGGAAAACAGGCAAATTGGCAAACGTTTACAAAATCCCCGGAAATTCATGTGTTTTGCAAAAAAAATGAGATATAGAGCTGCGTTTGTGGGATTGAAAAATGCAAAGGTAAAGATATAATATATGGTATAATCGCTAGAGTATAATGGAGCTGATAGCTGTATTTCAGCCACTGTAAATCAAAGAGGGGGAATATACAATGATAAAAGTAGGGCTTATACTTTATTCGGTGCGTCAGGCGATGAAAGAAAACCCGTTAGGGACAGTCGACGAGGTTGGTAAGCTTGGGTACAAAAATATCGAGACGTGTTCTCACAATGCGGGGATAGATCCGGGCTGTGGCTTTGGGATTCCGGCAGAGGAGCTGAAGGCGGAGTTTGACAAATTTGGCTCGAAGGTTGTGTCAGCGCATGTGTTCCCATTTGAAAAGGCGAACCTCCAGGACGTTATCGCATACCACAAGACCCTGGGTAATAAAAACATAGTAATACCCAACGGGCGTTTTTCAACATATGACAACCTCATGGCTCAGTGCGAATTTTTCAATAAGAGCGGAAAGATACTCAAGGAGGAGGGGATGACCCTGCTCTATCACAACCACTCACACGAGTTCCGCAAAATTAACGGAAAGACAATCATGGATCACATCGTTGAAAATACCGATCCGGACAACCTGTCTCTCGAGCTGGATACATACTGGACGATGCGCGCCGGTCTTGACCCCGTCGAAATGCTGAAATATTTTGGCAAGCGCATAAAGCTTCTCCATCAGAAGGACTTTCCATTTGACAGCACTGCCCCGATAAATACACTCGGGTTTGGTGACCTTGAGATAAAAGATGGGGAGGCGTTTGGCACTGACGGAGACAGCATGTATGCCCGCCAGGCAAGCCAGAGCCAGGGCGTTGTGACAAGGACGGCGCCCACCCGCGAGGAGCAGATGTCCCGCCTCTCCGCATTTACAGAGATAGGTACTGGTATCATGCCTATACAGAAGATAATCGACACCGCAAACGAATATACAAATGCCGAGTATATCATCCTCGAGCAGGATGCGACCCGTCTGCCGACCGAGATAGACAGCATAAAGGTGAGCATGGACGCTTTCAAAAAGTTCACCGGCATTTCGTGGGATAATTGACGGAGGATTGAAGATGAAGCATAAGGTAGGGATAATAGGCTGCGGGGGAATAGCCCGTCAGAAACATTTCCCGGCGCTGACCAATGCGTCTGACCGTGTGGAAATAGTTGCCTGCTGCGACATCATCCCTGAGCGTGCGGAAAAGGCAGCAAAGGAATTTGGGACTCCCGAATGCAAGGTGTTTACCGACTATCACGATCTGGTGGCTATGCCCGAGATCGAGATAGTTTACGTGCTCA
>CALXAZ010000091.1 GCA_944386395.1 uncultured Clostridia bacterium | reverse complement strand
GGCGCAGCACAGTGGTACCAGGTAGACGGCACGGTTTATTATGCTCCTGCAGAGGAAGCTTTCCGTGATTATCTGGAGCTTTACCGTCAGTGGTATGCTGAAGGTCTGATAGATCAGGACTTCTATTCCCGCACCACTTCTACTGATATTGAGCCTCTTTGCTTTAACGGCGACGCTGCAATGAGTATTGTGGGTTACATAAACATAGATAGATACGATATGCAGACAGCTGACGATGGCTGGTGGACACCTATCCGTGTTCCGCGTATATCAGAGGACGACATATCTCGTCTCTACGCAGGTAACACATCCAACAGGACTTCCAACTCTACAACCACTATCACAACAGCCTGCACAGAGGACAAGGTTGACCTTATCCTGAGATGGCAGGACTACCTCTTCACATATGACGGGCGTATCCTCACCCAGTTTGGTGTCGAAGGCGTATCCTTCTATTATGACGAGAATGGCGAGCCGGTTATGTATGACTTCATTCTGAACAACCCGGATGGTCGTTCCATCACAGCAGGTCTCCATATGTACACAATGCATCACTCAACAGCAGGTATGTGGTTTGAGTGGTATCGCGAAGTTCCGGCAACAATGTCGGATAAAGCATTTGTAGAGACTGCCCAGGTATGGGATTCAAATATGGAAGATCCGCAGAAATTCCCGGGCAACCTGACAATCGACGAGGCAAACTATACAGAATATACTGCTCGCTTTAATGACGTTGAAACATATGTAAACGAGGCTGTTGTGCGCTTCATAGTTGGTCAGGATGAGCTGAATGACGAGTCTTGGGCAAGCTTCCAGAACGAAATAAAGAATCTTGGCATCGAAAACTGCATTAAGTGGCAGCAGGAAGCCTACGACAGATATCTTGCCCGTGACCTCACTGTAGGTTATACCGATGAGCAGATTGAAGAGTACAACATAGGAGAATATTAATTATAAAAGTTACTATAGTTATGATAGACCTGAAAAGGCTATGTTGAAATTGCAAAAGTTGGTGTAAAGCATTCAGGGGCGCCACACAAGTAGCGCCCCTCTTTTTGCGTTTAAACTGTGATATAAAAAGCTGCACAAAAGCATCAACACACTCTACCTTTGCCGCTCCACAGGTATACAGACTCGACTGCCTGGGTAAGAAGCTCTTCTGTAGACGAAGTGACCACGCCTACAACGCGGAGCCCTGATTTGTTGACAGGTATAAGTATTTTTTGTGCGGGGCTCGCCGAAACGGCAGCGGCCATTGCAGGTGATATTTCGCCATACATGGAATTTGCAAGAATGATTCCGATAGGTCCGGTAATAATGTCACAGCGCGGAGCATTATAAATAACGGCATTTTCACCCGTTGCGCCGGCAGTTGCGCCGGCACGAAGCATAGCAGAGGTAGCAAGAGCGTTGCTACCAACGGCAATTATTTCCGCTTCGGGGAGCCTGATTCTGAGCTTTTCAATAAGGCTGCGCCCCATTCCGCCACCTTGACCATCTATTACCAATATCTTCATGTGTTTCACTGCCTTTTCTTTTCGATGTTAGCACATTTGCTAAAAATACATAAAACGAAAGTTGGGTGAGTGCTGACTCAGCCGTTTTGTCTCGTCTGCAGATATAAATAGATACCACGTCTGAAGATATTATACCATGCAAAGGTAAACTTTTCTATAAAATTGTTTACTGAGGGACTATTTAAAGATATAATTAAAACATATGGGAATATTGGCTGTGATGAGGGCGGAAAATGAAGTCTGTTTCAAACGCGATTAAAAATTTTATACATGAAGCTGATATGTTTCTGATGGTCATCTGCGCGATATCATCGATTTTTGGATTACTCCTTGTAGGCAGCGCTACGCTCAGCTCAGATGGGACAGTCAGGCTTGTGTTGGTTCAGGGATTTGCTATTTTTCTGGGGCTTCTTCTTTTTGTGCTGTTTACACTGATAGATATAGAAGATCTTACCGGATATTGGAAAGTAATACTTGTGTTTAATATATTGTTTGTTTTGTCTACCCTGGTTTTTGGCAAGGAAGTGGACGGAAACAGAAGCTGGCTTGAGATCCCAGTGATAAATATGCGTGTGCAACCTGCTGAGATAGTGAAGATAACCTTTGTGCTGCTTTTGGCAAAGCAGATGTACTCGGTTAGAGAGCATATAAGCTCTGTAAAATCGGTACTTTTTCTGGGAACGCATCTGATACTTATGATAGGTACAATATGGATAGCCTCCTCAGATATGGGAATGTCTCTGGTATATGTGTTTATATTTATTTGTATGGCTTTTGCGGCAGGAGTACGGCTGTGGTGGTTTCTGGGAGGTGCGATAGCGGTAGCAGCAGCATTTCCGTATATCTGGAGCTCGTTGGGGAGCTACCAGCAGATGAGAGTGCTCGTTGTGTTGGACGATACGCTCGATCCTCTTGGAATAGGATATCAAGCAAGTCGCTCAAAGCTTGCCATAGGCTCGGGAAAGCTATTTGGGCAGGGATTGTTTAACGGAACGCAGACACAGAGGGGAATACTTCCGGCAAAGCATACGGATTTCATATTTGCGGTTGCTGGCGAAGAACTGGGAATGGTTGGCTGTGTTGCAATAATGATTCTGCTGGTAATGATAATTATACGGTGTCTGTACGTTGCTGCCCATGCCAAGACAGGGATGGGCTCGCTAATATGTGTGGGAATTGCGGCAATGCTGATCTTCCAGACATTTGAAAATATTGGGATGTGCGTGGGGCTCACGCCAATAATCGGAATAACGCTCCCTTTTTTCAGCTATGGAGGTTCATCTATAATTACTATGTTTGCGGCAATGGGAATTGTTTCAGGAATAAAAATGCGCCCTATGCCAGACTGGCTAAAGAATTAAATGGAGGAAATGATGGATATTTTTATAAGGGGTGCCCGACCGGAGGATGCTACTCGCGTGGCAGAGATTGAGGCAAGCTGTTTTCCTGCTGCGGAGGCAGCAGGAAAGAAGGACTTTGAGGAGAGAATAGCGGCTTTTCCAGAGACATTTTTTCTGGCAGAGTGCGGAGGGGAAATAATAGGTTTTATAAACGGCGGGGCTACCGACGAGCCGGTGCTTGCAGATGAGCTGTACCATGATATTTCTCTTCATAGCCCTCGAGGGAAGTATCAGACAGTGTTTGGGCTTGATGTACTCCCACAATACCGGAGAAATGGAGTTGCGGCAGCGCTGATGAATAGGATGATATCAGAGGCAAAGTATGCTGGACGCAAAGGAATCATTTTAACGTGTAAAGAAGGGTTGATCCATTATTATGAAAAGTTTGGATACCAAAACCAGGGTCGCTCAGCCTCGGTACACGGAGGAGCAGAGTGGTACGATATGCTGCTAAGCTTTTAAAGCATCGCCGGGAGAAAGATATCTTCCGGCAATGTTTTTATATGGGCTTCAAAATAAAATTTTCCCCTTTCAGGAATATACTTGGAGGATGCGGCAAAGAATAACACCGTAGTCAATGGTTGGTCCCGGGCAAAAGCAGCCTGTGTAGAAGGATTTACAGAAATTTTGCCCTGGATAAATATAAGCCAAATATTCCATAAGGAGGAATAGAAGTGAATTCTGTAAGGAACTGCGGCATATCGAGCCGTATTCTGCCGCTTTTACTGGTTGTGGTGCTTGTTATTTCGGTACTTCCGGCATATGCGGCTAACGGGACGGAAGCAACCGCCACGCTTTCGCCATTTACAAAAAATGCTTATGCAGGAGATGCTGTGACATTTTCGGAAGCGGACTTCACGGCAAATATCACAGGAGAGGACGAGCTTACCGGCATAGTAATCACTTCGCTTCCCGACGAGGAGAGCGGGGCGCTCTGCCTTGGAGATAGGGAGCTGCTGGTAGGTGAAGCTGTTACGGCGGAAAACCTTAATGAGCTCTGCTTCGAGCCATCCGGAAACCAGGAGGTCAGCTCTAGCTTTAGCGTGATTCCCGTATTCTCTGGTAGCAATGGAGGTATAACAGAGGTGGAGGTAGCCACCGTCAAAAAGGAGAACACAGCTCCCACGGCGGAAGCTCTTGAATATGAAACGGTAAAAAACATAGCAATAACCTGTAAATTCGGAGGAAGTGATGCGGATGGAGATGTGCTGACCTACGAAATTGTAGACATGCCGAAAAAGGGAGAGATTGCTCTTAGCGAGCAGACCCCGGAAACTTTTGTTTATACTCCGTATCAAAATAAGACCGGGACGGATAGCTTTACCTATGTTGCGGTAGATCCGTCCGGGCTCAAGTCAGAGCCTGCAAAAATTACAATTAAAATAACTAAAAACGGTGCAAAAATGACCTATGCGGATATGGATGGAAATCCGGCGCACCTTGCGGCAATAAAGCTTGCGGAAGAGGGTGTGTTGATAGGTCAGAAAATGGGGGACAGTTACTTCTTTTATCCCGATGAAACGGTATCAAGAGGAGAATTTGTGGCAATGGCTATCACTTGCCTCGGCATAGAGGTGACAGCGCCTGTCTCAAAAACAGGCTTTGCGGATGATTCGGATATCCCCGCATGGGTAAAGCCATATCTTTCAGCCGCCCTGAAAAATGGTATTATCACCGGCGTAAGTATGTCGGATGGCAGGACTGTTTTCCGTGCGGGAAATACACTGACCAAGGCGGAAGCAGCAGTTATAATATCAAATGCTACGAATCTTGCAGCGTCAGGCAAAACGCCAGTGTTTGCGGATGCGGAAGAGGTTCCAGCGTGGGCGGAGCAGGCAGTTGCCTACACCTCAGCGTGTGGGATAATCTCAGCAAACGCGGATGGTAATCTTGAGCCAATGCAGGAGGTGACTCGCGCGGAGGCTGCAGAAATGCTGTATCAGGCAATGAAAATAGCAGAAGATGATGAAGGCGGGCTTCTCAGCCGCGTATTTAGCTAATAAAATTTGTGCGGGGAGACGTAGGTCTCCCCGCTTTTCTTTGCTACAGATGGTTTGGGCGGGCTTGAATAATTGACATTAACATGTATATGTGCTAAACTTTCCTAAATATCTGATGGAGAGAGTGAAGATGAAATATAAAAATATTTTGTTTGATCTTGATGGGACAATAGCAGAATCTCTTACCAGCGTGGCAAGATCCATACAGTATGCCCTGCGGAAGATGGGGATGGAAGCGCCGGAGGAAGAAGAGCTTAGGATATGTATAGGTCCTCCATTACAATATTCCTTTTCACACTTTTTCGGTCTTTCGGAAGGAGATTGTGCCACCGCTATAAAGATATACAGGGAATATTATTCGGAAAAGGGTATCTTTGAAAGCGGGATGTATCCCGGTATCCGTAAGTGCCTAAGAGGGCTGCATGAGGACGGGAGGAAGCTCGTGCTTGCAACATCGAAGCCGGAAATATACGCGAGAAGGATAACGGAGCATTTTGGGATATCCAAGTATTTCTCTTTTGAAGCCGGGGCAACTATGGACTCAACAAGAAACAGCAAGAGCGATGTCATTTTGTATGCGTTGCGTGAGAGTGGAATAACGGATCTCTCCTCTACTGCGATGGTAGGGGACCGAGATCATGATATACTGGGAGCGAAAGCAGCCGGGATATTCCCTGTGGGCGTGCTATATGGATATGGCGATAGGGAAGAGCTGGAAAAAGCGGGAGCGGGAGCAATTGTTGATACGACGGACGCGCTTCTCGATTGGTTTAGAAACAGGGGGTAAATATGAAAATAGCGGAAAGGATCTTTGGATATCTCAGGGATGGCAGGGCAGTCAAAGAGTTTGAGCTTGAGAATGGGAGCGGAATATCTGTTGGGATAATTACTTATGGGGGCATAATCAGGTGGATATGTGTGCCAGGTAGGGACACAGCCCGGGAAGATATTTTGCTAGGTGCTGATGACTTGGAGCAGATTGCGTATGGACAGAGCTTTTCCGCAATGATCGTCGGAAGAGTTGCAAACAGGACGGCAAATGCCCGGTTTCAGCTGAATGGCAGGAGCTTTTCACTTGAAAAGAACGAGGGGGAAAATAACCTTCATAGCGGAAAGGCGAATTATGCGAAAAGGTTATTTGAAGCTGAACCATTTGAAAAAGATAGCTGTGTGGGTGTAACGCTCTATCTGTATGATGGAGGAGAGGGAGGATATGAGGTTCCGCTTGATCTGTGGGTTACATACTCATTAAATGAGGAGGGGGAGCTCAGCATAACTTATAGGAGCGTTCCACAAGGAGATACTGTTGTAAATCTGACAAACCACGCATATTTTAACCTGGCAGGGCACGGAAGTGGTCCGATAAATGGACAGTCAATAAAACTGTGTGCGGACTTTTATACCCCGGTAGAGGCTGACAAAATACCGACGGGCGAGATTCTCTCTGTGGAGAGCACAGCTTTTGACTTGCGTGAAATGATAAGCTTTGAAGAGCTATTCAGGCGTATTCCCGGAGGATACGATCATAATTTTGTGCTTAGAGGAAGAGGTATGCGGCTTGTGGCTGTGGCTGAGGACATGAAAAGCGGGCGAAGGATGGAAGTATACAGCGATATGCCCGGTGTACAGCTATATACAATGAATATGCCTGAGGATTTTGTAACCGTAGGTAAATCCGGGAAAAATTATGTAAATCACAGTGCATTTTGTCTTGAGACACAGTTTTTCCCGGATTCGGTAAACTGCGGGCATTTCCCGTCGCCGGTGCAGCTTGCCGGAGAGGAATATATAAGCAGGACTATTTTTAAGTTTTCTTTGATGGAATAGATAGATTATAAAAAAACAGGCGGATCATTTTGATCCGCCTGTTTTACAAGCATATGCCAGTTTCTGAATTTGCCTTAGAGGCTAAATTACTTTGCAACAACCTTCTTGAGGTGCGCAAATCTGGGAAGCCCATTTTCCTTCTTCATGCCAGTCTCGCCCTGGATAAGGGGCATTGCATAATCGATAAACGGCTTGAGCAGCCCGTTACCCTCTTCGTTTATCCATTCAACCGGGACCTTTTTCTCGTAGTTTGCCACTGAGGTAAGGTCGAAAAGCTTTGTCTTGCAGACATAGCCATTTGTGCGGTCGCATTCAAAGCCAACCATCTTGTCGGTTATACCAGCGATGGCGTTTTCAACTGCGGCCTTGCCCGACATAAAGGACTCTTCTATGTCGTTACCGGAGGCGCAGTGAGCGGCGCAGCGCTGGAGAAGGGAAAGCTCGATACCGCGGACCTTTGCGCCTGTCTTTTCCTTGACGATGTTGGCAAGCCTTGCTGCCAGACCGCCGAGCTGAGCGTGACCAAACCCATCTGTCGCCTGTACTTCTGCCTCTGAAACGAACTTGCCATCGGCATAGTGGATACCCTCGGATACGGCAACGATGCAGTTACCCTGCTTGTTGTAGATGCTTGTGACATCGGCGAGGAACTTGTCCATATCAAAATCAACTTCGGGAAGGTAAATGAGGTCTGGACCTGCTCCCATCTCAGAAGCAAGAGCGGCGGCAGCTGTTAACCATCCGGCGTGACGTCCCATGCACTCGATTATGGTGACCATACCTGTGTCATATACTCTGGCGTCGTGATAAACCTCCATGATAGAGGTGGCAATGTACTTTGCGGCGGAAGAGAATCCGGGGCAGTGATCGGTGCCAAAAAGGTCGTTATCGATAGTTTTCGGTATGCCCATGATGCGGCACTCATATCCGACTTTCATCATGTATTTGGATATTTTGTTGCAGGTGTCCATTGAATCGTTTCCACCGTTGTAGAAGAAATAGCGGACATCATACTTTTTAAATATTTCAAGGATACGCTTATAATCGGTGTCGTCGACATCCGGGTCGGCAATTTTATAGCGGCAGGAGCCAAGAGCGGAAGAGGGTGTGTACTTCAGCAGCTCCAGCTCTGCCGGATCCTCCTCGTCCATGATGTAAAGAACATCGTCAAGCACGCCTTTGATACCATGGGCGGCGCCGTATACCTTTGTTATGACCGGGGAATCAAGAGCGGTACGGATGGCGCCGTAAGCGCTGGCATTAATAACGGCGGAGGGACCACCGGACTGACCGATGATGCATGCGCCTCTGAGTTCACTCATTTTATTACCTCCTGAAATTTTAAAATAGGGTTATTATTTCATAAACACAAAATTACATGATAAAGTATAGCACATTGACGGGATTATATCAATATTGGAGTGCGCAAAAATTTTGATTATTTGTACTTAGAAAAAGATTTGTCCGGGAAAACTGTTGCATCTGAGACAGAAATGATTTAGAATCAGCTCGGAGGGATGAAAATGAAAATAGCTTCAAAGAGCGAAATACTTGAGCTCCTGTCGATGCCTTATACAGAATTTTGTAAAACGGTTATGAAAGAGGCAAAGGAGATATATCGCAGCAATGGGAATATTTTAAAGGCGAGTGGGATGCTTGGATACAGTAATGTATGTAAAAACCACTGCCTGTATTGTGGAATGAGCGCAGGATGCAAAATACCCAGGTATCGTGTAGAGCCGGAAGAAGAAATTCAGTCTATGGAGGCAGCAAAGGAATCCGGTCTGCGGAGGATATTCCTTATCTCGGGAGAGGACCCGAACTATCAGTTTGAAAAAATACTGGAAATGGTGCGTGGTGCGAAAAAACTGGGTATGCATGTAAGCCTTGCTACCGGCGAATTTGAACGTGAGCAGTACAAGCAGCTCCGCGATGCAGGCGCAGACAGGTACGTGATGAAATTTGAGATGTCTGATCGGGAGACCTTTAACCGGCTCAACCCTTCAACGGATTTTGACAGAAGGATGAAATGTATAGAGTGGATAAAAGGGCTTGGGTTCGAGCTGGGATCAGGCAATATAGTCGATTATCCTGGGCATACACCTGAGCAGATAGCGGATGACATCCTGCTTATGCGTGAGCTTGAAATAGACTGGGCACCTGTAGTGCCCTATATGCCTGCTCCAGGTACGCCGCTTGCAAAAGAGGGCGGAAGGGGAAGCCTTGAGACAAATCTGAGAGAAATTTCCATACTTCGCATTATGATGCCTGATATAGATATAACGGCTCAACAGCCGGGGGAGAACCCTGAAGATGGGCTGACGGCAATAGACGGTAACCTTAATGCTCTTAATGCGGGGGCAAATCTTTTGTTTGCCGAT
This sequence comes from uncultured Clostridia bacterium, assembly GCA_944386395.1. GTDB lineage: Bacteria > Bacillota > Clostridia > Oscillospirales > JAAYOS01 > CALXAZ01. The sequence continues at coordinate 16,979 of CALXAZ010000091.1, read as the reverse complement.
CTGTTGCAGGAGACGCTGGCTAAGAATTTTAGCGTTATAGGTGAAAGAAAGGTAAAAGGAGTTGAACATATCCGCAAGATGGCAGAGCTTGCGGGGATGCCCTGCGAGGTATAAGGTGTGCCTGCCCAAGACCTGATGAAATACCTTAAAGTAAATTCAATATAACTGAGTGTCAACGAAAAAAGAGCGGCTGTATAGCCGCTCTTTTGCTATGAAATAATGAATGCTATTTTTCTGCGAAAACAGCCAGCATCCCCTTATAGCTCATATAGTTATCGAGCTTTGCAATTATCTCATATGGGGAATGCATGGAGAGAAGAGGCACTCCTGCATCGATAGTATCGATATTGCGGCAGGCAGTGATACCAGCAATTGTTCCGCCGCCACCCGCGTCAACTGCGCCGAGAGGCGCCATCTGCCAGATAACGCCAGCATCGTCAAACATGTTGCGAACGCGTGCAACAAGCTCAGCAGAAGCGTCAGAAGCGCCGCTCTTGCCGCGGGAGCCTGTGTATTTGGCAATTCCAAGGCCATAGTTCAGCTTGGGGCTGTTGCGGCGGTCAAATGGCTGTGGATAGTTTGGGTCAAAGGCAGCTGCAACATCATTTGACAGGCAGAAGGACTTCTCAAAGCACTCACGTACCGGTACACCAAAGGTTTCACAGATGTCCTCGCACAGGGTATCAAACCAGAGGCTCCTCGCTCCGGAGACTCCATTTGACCCGACCTCTTCCTTATCAACAAGGAGGCACATTGCAGTCTTTGTCGGACTTTTAACATCAAGTATCGCTTTTAGTGAATCGAATGCGCAGATGCGGTCATCGTGGCCGTAGGCAGCAATAAGGCTGCGGTCAAATCCAACATCACGGGCGTTCATTGCCGGGACAAGGGAGAGCTCGGCAGAGTGGAAGTCTGCTTCTGTAATCCCATACATTTCGTTAATTATATCCATAACAGCAAGCTTTACCCGGTCGGTCCCATCATCGTCCGGCTCCGGGATGGTGCCTACGATCGCATTCATGCTTTCAGCAGGGATAACTTCAGTGGCGCCCTTTTTAAGCTGATCCTGAGAGAGATGGATGAGCAGGTCATTTATAATAAATATCGGATCGTCAGTCTTGCTGCCAACAGATACTTTCACAACGGTTCCGTCCTTGAGCGCGACAACACCTCTGAGCTCAAGAGGAATATTTACCCACTGATACTTCTTGATACCACCATAGTAGTGGGTTTTAAAATATGCGATTTCACTGTCCTCGTAGAGGGGAGACATCTTGAGGTCGATGCGGGGAGAATCGATATGTGCGCCGGAAATATTTATGCCGTCATGTACATCGTGTTTACCGATTACTACAAGAGCAATGGCTTTTCCGCGGTTGACCTGATATATCTTGTCCCCAGGCTTGAGCGCGTCACCACGGGTATAAGGACGAAAGCCGGCTTTTTCTGCCGCTAGAATGGAGTATTCAACAGCTTCTCGTTCTGTTTTTGCAAAGTCGATAAACTGTTTGTACTCCTCGTTAAAAGTATGGCTTGCTTCAAGCTCAGATTTTGAGATTATTGAATAGCCATGCTTTGGTTGCTCAAGCAGTTCACGTTTTGGTGATTTTTTCTTATCGGTCATTGTTGTCTTCCTCCTTTATATTTTTCCTTTTACGTTTTGGAGTTATGTATCCGTTAATAAGGTTGTCGTAAAATCCGACAGTCTTGTCGAGTATGGCTCCATCATTGGCGGAGTTTTCAATTATATAGTCACAGCGTTCACGGTAGAAATCTTCATCCGGCTGGGCGTCTATTCTCATGAGCGCCTGTTCCCTGGTTATACCGTCCCGCTTCATGATTCTTGACATTCTGACGTCTCTTGGGGCTACAACTCCGACAACAAGATCGCATATCTGGTCAAGACCGCTCTCGAAAATCAGGATAGCATCGATAACAGCCATCGGAGCATTGTGCTTGCGTCCGATGTCAAGTATGTGTTCTATCTCTTTGAGAATATAATAGTGTGTGATGCGTGTAAGTTTGTCCATCTTTTCTTCGTCATTATAGACGATTTTTGCAAGAGCCCTTCTGTCAAGAGTGTTCCCATCGAATGTTTCTGGAAATATTTCTTTGAGTTCATCAAGCATCGGCTGCTTTTCGCGCAAGAGACGGTGATATACCTCGTCGGCATCGATTGCAAATGAGCCGAGACGCTCCATCATCCGGAGGACAGAAGTTTTTCCGGTACCTGTGCCGCCTGTAATGCCTATAACTTTCATTTTAACCGCCCTTTCTCTTCTTCCGATTTTTAAAAATTATATCTCTATTATGTTAAAACCGGCAGCCTTTTTTAACCTGTTTGCAACTGCCAGCCCAAGACCAATGTCGGAAGGACACTGTGCAAGTATCTCCGTAACAGAGGAGCTGTCAAACCCGCGGAGTGCATCGAATATCTGCCTTGCCTGCGCAGAAATGTCATATACACTGCCATAGCCGCGCACGTGTCCGGCGCTTTCAAACAAAGAAACATATTCATCAAAGCATAGCACACCTGTCGATGGGGAGATGTGAGTCCTTATATATCCGGCGGTATGCTCAGGCGTGCCACTTATTATTGTTACAGGCGCTCTAGGGGCGTAATGCCTGTATTTCATGCCTGGGGCAGAGACCTTTTCGTTTGTTGAAATCTGTTCTCTTATTGCCCGGTCAACGTCTACTTTGCCAAGTACACTTTCGAGCTGCTCGAGGGTTATACCTCCCGGACGGAGAAGCCTGGGGCGCTCCCCGCAGAGAGAAACGACGGTTGATTCCAGCCCTACAGAGCAGGCGCCACCATCAAGTATCATATCGATTTTTCCGTCCATATCCGCAAGAACGTGCGCGGCCGTCGTGGGAGATGGCTTGCCGGAGGTGTTTGCCGATGGCGCAGCTATGGGGACGCCTGCGGCCCGTATCAAGGCGCGCGCCGCAGGATGAGACGGTAGACGGATGCCGGCGGTATCAAGACCTGCCGAGACGCTCATCGGTATTGCATCGCTCTTTTTCAGCACCATGGTCAGAGGACCGGGCCAAAAATTTTCTGCAAGCAGCTCAGCCTCTGGAGGCACTTCGCGACATAGCGAATATATCTCTTGAAAATCGGCGATGTGGGATATGAGAGGGTTATCCTGTGGACGACCCTTGGCTCGGAATATCCCAGCCACAGCCTCACTATCGAGAGCATTTGCTCCCAGACCATAGACGGTTTCCGTTGGAAAGGCAACAAGCCCCCCGCTTCTGATTATTTTTCCTGCCTCGATAAAAACATCTTGATCGTTATCATGTATTTTGATTATCTTTGTGTTCATAAATGAGCCTGCTTTTCTGAGGAAAGATTCATATTCTGTGCCAATGTGCCCTTGTTTTAGTTGTCAGCCGAAGCCTTGAGCTTTTCAGCCCGGTCGGCAGTTATCAGAGCATCGATTATCTCGTCGAGGTCGCCGTTCATTATTGCGTCTATTTTATAAAGCGTGAGACCGATTCTGTGGTCGGAAACTCGCCCCTGAGGGAAATTGTATGTGCGGATGCGCTCGGAGCGGTCACCGGTACCGACCTGGCTTTTGCGCTCAGCCGCTATGGCGGAATTCTGTTCTGCCTGCTTTATTTCATATATCCTTGAGCGGAGCACTTTCATTGCCCGCTCACGGTTTTTATGTTGGCTGCGTTCGTCCTGACACTCGACGACTATACCGGTTGGAATGTGAGTTATACGTATAGCCGACTCGGTTTTGTTTATATGCTGACCGCCGGCTCCGCTTGAACGGAAGGTGTCTATCTGGAGATCGGAGTTGTTGATCTCAACCTCTACGTCCTCCGCCTCAGGAAGGACCGCAACAGTGACTGTAGAGGTGTGTATCCGACCGGAGGCTTCGGTATCTGGTACCCGCTGGACGCGGTGTACTCCACTTTCAAACTTTAGACGGGAGTATGCGCCGTGTCCCTCAATCATAAAGCTTATTTCCTTTATGCCACCTAGCTCAGTCTCGTTTATGTTCATAACTTCGACTTTCCAGTGCTTGCTTTCCGCATACATCGAATACATACGGAAAAGGCTCGCGGCAAAAAGCGCGGCCTCTTCACCGCCGGCGCCGCCGCGTATCTCCACTATGACGTTGCGGTCGTCATTTGGGTCTGAGGGGAGAAGTAGTATTTTAAGCTCCTCCTGGATATTCTCCATGTCCTCTTTTGTGCTCGCAAGCTCCTCCTGAACCATCTCACGAAAATCAGGGTCAAGCTTACCTTCAAGCATTGAGAGCGCCTCGTTATGGGATTCCTCCGCCTTTTTATAGCGTCTGAAGGCATCTACGATAGGCTGAAGCTCCTTCTGCTCGCGGGAGAGCTTTGCCGCATGCTGCGGATCGGAGTATACGCCAGGGTCTGAGAGCTCATTTTCGAGCTCTAAAAATCTTTTTTCTATCTCTGCAAGTTTCTCAAACATCCTAAAACCTCATAAAATTTTTATATGAACAGATATGTAAGCCAGACCTTTAGCAGGGAAAAATATTCCCTTATCTGATAGGTCACCCGAAGATATAAGTATGGGGTGGGGGCGCTGACGGTAAAGATTTTGTGCCCTTCCAGATGGGATATAAGCCGCACGCGGCAAAGATGGAAATCATTGGATAGTACAGCGATCTTTGGATTTTGTACGCCGAAAGAGTCTATAATATCGAAAGAATAGCGAAGATTGCGTATCGTATCATGTGCCTCAGGCTCTTTTACTATCCGGGAGGGAGAGATGCCGTGCTGGATAAGCCAGAGGTACATCGCTTCTGCCTCTGTGGTTGTTTCCCCTGGTCCCATGCTGCCGCTGACAATGGCAATAGTATCAGGATTGTCGCCGAGATATTGTATTGCCACTTCAAGCCTCGATACGAGGCTTGCCGAGGGCACGGAGCCATTGAGTCCGGCGCCAAGGACTATCAGGAAATCAGCGTCTTTGCTGTCTGCTGATGTGCCGCTGTCTGCTGCGACTATTATTTCTACTATTATAAATGAAATTAGCCAAATAATAAAGCCTATTTCAAGTATTTTGCGCGATAGCTTTACAATTTTTTTTGCTGGATAGAGCTCTCCCAGACGTATAAGCAGCCAGAAGGTAGCAGCTGCTGCTGATAAAAGTATCATAAAAAGCCCGAGAAAGCGGATAGGGCGAGCAAAGAGCAGGGTACAAATTCCGCAAAATGCAAGAAACAGAGCGGTAAAAAAGAAAATGCCCCGCTTTTGAAATAATGGATGCACCTTTGTTCTCCTTTTTTGATAGAATATATGCCGTTATTTTATCACAACCAGAGCTTTTTGGCGATACTGTTTGGCAGTTCACGCAAATTTTACATATAAAATTTTTCTAAAATCTGGACGAAAAAGTGTGAATGTGTTATGCTAAAAATACAAAGACATGGTAAAGGAATGATGGAAGTGTCCTCATGTGGACTTTCTATAATAATCCCCGCATTTAACGAAGCAAAAACGATACGCCAGAATATGGCAAAGCTTGTTGCACAGCTGGATGCGGATGAGATAGATTTTCAAATAATGCTTGTGGACGATGGTTCGTCTGATTCAACATGGCTCGAGCTAAAGGCACTAAGCGAAGCTGACAAGCGAATAAGCTGCTTGAGATTTTCAAGAAATTTTGGCAAAGAAGCGGCAATATGCGCTGGACTTAAAGCTATGGAGGGGGAAAGGTTTCTCGTTATGGATTCTGACCTCCAGCATCCTCCTCGGTATATAAAGGGGATGATGGAGCTTATGGATGAGACGGGTGCCGACATTGTTGACGGGGTGAAAGCCGATAGAGGAGAGGAAAGTCTTGCGTATAAGCTGCTGGCAAGGGGTTTCTATAAGATCCTTGAGGCAGCCTCCGGGCTTGAGCTGAACAGCTCGTCAGATTTTAAGCTAATGGGTAAAAATGTTGTAGACGCCATATGTGATTTTCCGGAGGGGCGGGTTTTCTTCCGGGGGCTTGTGGATTGGATAGGTTTTACAAAGGTAGAATTTCTTTTTAATGTTGACAGGCGCGAGGGGGATGTGAGCCGCTTTTCGACAAAGAAGCTTATAAGATTTGCGATAGACTCAGTGCTGTCTTATACATCAAAGCCGCTGTATATAACAGTTTTGGCAAGCCTTATCTTTTTTGTATGTGCGGTTGTGCTTGGAGTTCAGACTCTTATAAATTTTTTTACAGGCACGGCAGTGAGTGGTTTTACAACGGTTATACTGCTTTTGCTGATAATAGGATCGGTGCTTGCCCTCTCGCTTGGAGTAATAGGTGCATATATCTCGCGCATATATGATGAGGTGAAGGGGAGACCGAGGTATATAGTTCAGGAGATACGTGGCAGCTGCGGACGGAGGCAGGAGAATGAATAAAATCAGGGTTCTCCTGCAAAGTGAAAAATTCTGGAAGCTTGTGAGATATGTGTTTATAGGCGGCTGCACCACGCTTGTAAATTTTCTAGTATATTCAATATTGTTCTATCTATTGGACATAGAGATGAATATATCAAATACAGTAGCCGTAATATCGGCGATAATATTTGCGTATGTGGCAAATAAGCTGTTCGTTTTCCGAAGCCGTTGCGGCAGCGTAAAAGGGCTTGTGCGTGAAATGACCACTTTTTTTTCAGCACGTGCTCTTACAATGGTGATAGAAATAGGATCGCTCATGCTTATACACACAGTTATAGGGGTTGATGAAAAATACAGTATAATAACAAAGGCTGTAGTCAGCATTGTTGTTTTGCTGCTTAACTATATATTTTCACAGCTTATTGTGTTTAAAAATCAGCGTTCCCCGAGATAAACAGAAAAATAAAAATATAAGGAGGGATAGAATTGCTACCACATTCATCGTCTCTTCGAGAGATCGAAAAGGAACTGGGAGCAAACCTTGATTCCGGGTTTTCGCACCAACAGGCAAAGCAGCTTCTCGCTGAATATGGGGAAAACAGATTACAGCAGAAGAAGCCAAAGACAAACCTTGAGAGATTTTTTGATCAGTTTAAGGATGTGATGATAATCATTCTTCTCATTGCGGCAGCAATATCCTTTGGTATTGCCTGCTATGAGGGGGAATTGATGGAGTTTTTTGAGCCGGCACTCATAATTCTTATTGTTGTTATCAATGCTGTTATGGGCGTGATACAGGAGAGTAAGGCGGAAAAGGCGCTCGAAGCGCTTAAAAACCTGTCAGCCCAGCATGCAAGAGTGATCCGCCAGGGAAAGGAAGAGATAATAGACGCAACAGAGCTTGTACCTGGAGATATCATTTTGCTCGAAGCGGGCGATTTCATCCCGGCAGATGCGAGAATAATTGAGTCGGCAAGCCTAAAATCGGAGGAATCCGCGCTTACGGGGGAATCGGTTCCTTCGGAGAAGTCGGCAGACGCTATAGTTAATGAGGATGCCCCTCTCGGGGATAGGCATAATATGCTATATTCAGGATGTAGCGTTACCTATGGGCGTGCCCGCGCGATAGTTACCGGGACAGGTATGAATACCGAAATGGGAAAGATAGCTGGGCTTCTTGACAATACAGAGGATACACAGACTCCGCTTCAAGAAAAGCTGGCAAACATGGGGAAGTATCTTGGGTTTGTTGCCCTCGGCGCCTGCGCTATAATATTTGTGATAGGTATTATAAGCGGCATACCGGTAATGGAGATATTTATGACTGCGGTTTCGCTTGCAGTTTCAGCTATACCTGAGGGACTTCCTGCGATCGTGACGATAGTGCTCTCCATTGGGGTTCAGCGCATGGTGCAAAAGAATGCCATAATCAGGCGCCTGCCAGCCGTTGAAACGCTGGGCAGTGCATCTGTAATATGCTCCGATAAGACTGGAACGCTTACGCAGAACCGTATGACGCTTACAAGGGTATATACTGATCATGATAAGCAGATAGTTGATTTTAGCGAAAATGCTTCGAGTGAAGTAAAGAAGCTACTCTGTGCAGCCACGCTCTGCTGTGATGGATCTGTTGTGATAGAAAATGGAGAAGAAAAGCATATTGGAGATCCTACTGAAACAAGTATAGTCCTTGCATCGCTTAAAAATGGTATGAGTAAGGAAGAGCTTGCCCAAAACTATCCGCGCCTGGGCGAAATACCGTTTGATTCAGACCGGAAGCTGATGACTACAATAAATAGGATAGATAATAAGAATGTGGTTATAGTCAAGGGTGCGTTCGATGTTATAGCTCAGCGCTGTGTTTCTGGAGATATAGAGGCTGCAACAAGAGCAACAGACAGGATGAGCCAGGAGGCTCTTCGGGTGCTTGCTGTGGCGTATAAAACGATAGACAACATACCTGTGGAGCTTTCAAGTGAAGAGCTTGAAAACGGTCTTACGTTTATGGGGCTTGTGGGAATGATAGACCCGCCTCGTCCGGAGGCGCGCGAAGCGGTTAAGCTTTGCCGTGAAGCGGGGATAAAGCCGGTAATGATAACTGGCGATCATGTGATAACGGCAAGTGCAATAGCGCGAGATCTCGGTATACTTGAGCCGGGAGATGAGGCTGTTACAGGCGCGGAGCTTGCAGCTATGAGTGATGATGAGCTAAAGGAGAGGGTACGGGGAATATCTGTATATGCCAGAGTATCTCCTGAGGATAAGATAAGGATAGTCCAGGCATGGCAGAGCCAGGGAGAAATAGTGTCGATGACGGGAGACGGGGTAAATGATGCCCCTGCGCTTAAAGCTGCCGATATAGGCTGTGCAATGGGAATAACCGGTACAGATGTTGCGAAGGGTGCGGCTGATATGACTCTGACAGACGACAATTTTGCTACTATTGTCGATGCTGTGCGAGAAGGTCGCGGAATTTACGACAACATAAAAAAAGCGGTTGGATTTTTGCTTGGGACGAATATCGGAGAGGTATTTACCGTATTTTTCACTATGCTTATATGGCAGGAATCTCCGCTGCTTTCAATGCAGCTACTATGGATAAATCTTGTTACAGACAGCCTCCCGGCGATTGCTATTGGAATGGAAAAGGTAGAAGACGATGTCATGCAGAGAAAGCCGAAGCCAAAGGATGAAAGTATATTTGCTAACCATTTTGGCTTAAGGATACTGCTTCAGGGCGCAATGTTTGGTCTGTTATCGATAATAGCATACAGGCTTGGAGTGAATCTTGGAGGAAGTATAGAGAGCGGTCAGACAATGGCATTTCTTGTGCTTGCACTTTCACAGGTAGTTCATTCGTTTAATATGCGGTCTAATCACAGCCTTATAAAGATAGGACCGTTTACAAACAGTATGCTAAATAAGGCGGCTGCACTGTCGGTTATACTTGTTGCACTGGTGGCGTTTGTTCCGCCGGTGGCAATGGTATTTGGACTGGTCAGGTTACATGCGTATATGTATTTTATTGCGTTGGCACTGGCATTTGTTTCTGTTCCGGTAATGGAATTTGTAAAGCATGCAGGGATAATAAAGCATCATAAGCATTGAGTAGGAATAGGTCAAACTAAAATATAATACAAATAGTATTTTTGTGGTGTAAATAAAATTATAAAAGCTTTTAGCAGCAGACATTGTGTCTGCTGCTTTTTTATGCGTTAACTTTGGAAGTGGAGATTCTCATATTTAGTTTTTGGGGAATTTGTTTTGCAAATTGCGGAATATGGTAGCTTGAGAGACAACGAATAAATATAAAAGCGTATTTTCAAAGAGTACAAATTACGGACAAAAAACTATTGACTTCATAGAAATGAATATGATATTCTAAAAGCATAAAAGATACGTATCAATTTTGGGCGAGGAGGACGTGGAATGGCAAAATACACAATAGGTATTGATTTTGGTACTCTTTCTGGTCGTGCTGTGCTTGTAGATATTAAAAATGGTAATGAACTATTTTCTTCTGTATATACCTATCCTCATTCAGTAATGGATAGAAAGCTGCCATCTGGAAGGGAGCTTCCTCCAGAATATGCGCTTCAGCATCCGAGAGATTATATCGAAGTTATTACAAATACTGTTCCAGAGCTTTTGAAGGGCAGCAAAGTAGATGCAGGAGATATTATAGGCATAGGGATAGATTTTACAGCTTGTACGGTGCTGCCTGTTATGAAAGAAGGTACGCCTCTTTGCATGGTGGAAGGCTTTGAGGAAGAGCCTCATGCATACGTAAAGCTGTGGAAGCATCATGCTGCGCAGAAATATGCGGATATCATCAATAGCAGAGCAGAAGAGAGAAAAGAAAGCTGGCTGAGAAACTATGGGGGAAAGATATCTTCCGAGTGGTACTTTCCAAAACTTATGGAGATATACTGTGAGGCAAAGGAAATATACGATAGCTTTGACCTGTTTGTAGAGGCGGCAGATTGGGTGGTATGGCAGCTCACAGGAAAGCTAAGCCGGAATTACTGTACTGCAGGATATAAGGCAATATGGAGTAAAGAAGATGGCTTTCCTGGGGTGGATTATCTTGAAAGCTTGGCACCGGGATTTTCATCATCCCTTGAAAAGCTCGAGGGCGAGCTTATGCCTCTGGGAGGTAGGGCAGGAATGCTCTCCAGAGAGATGGCAGATAGGCTGGGGCTAAGTGCGGAAACTGCTGTTGCGGTGGCAAATGTGGATGCTCATGTTACAATGCCGGCGCTTGGTATTGCGGAGGCAGGGAAGATGCTTGCAATAATGGGGACATCAACATGCCATATCCTAATGGGAAAAGAGAAAAAAACGGTACCGGGAATGTGTGGTGTGGTAGAAGAAGGTGTAATGCCAGGCTTTTATGGGTATGAAGCGGGTCAGAGTTGCGTTGGAGATCACTTTGACTGGGTGGTGAAAAACTGTGTGCCACCGGAGTACTATGATGAGGCGAAAAAGCTCGATATGGGTATACACGAATATCTGCGGAGCACTGTGGAAAAGCAGCGTCCGGGGGAAAGCGGGCTTATTGCACTGGACTGGTGGAACGGGAACCGGTCTGTGCTTGTGGATGTAGATCTCAGCGGGCTCATACTTGGGATGACGCTGAGGACACGACCGGAAGAGATATATCGTGCCCTTATTGAGGCGACTGCCTTTGGTACAAGAAAAATAATAGAGACATTTGAAGAAAACGGGGTGCCGGTGAAGGAATTTTATGCTTCTGGAGGTATTTCTCAGAAAGATCCTATGACCATGCAGATATATGCGGATGTAATACGTCGTCCTGTAAAGATAGCGGGCAGCACCCATGGACCGGCGCTTGGTTCAGCAATTTTCGGAGCCGTTGCAGCAGGGAAAGAAAAAGGAGGATATAGCAATATCTTTGAAGCAGCAAAGGCTATGGGAAAGGTCAAGGATGTTGTATACATACCGAAAGAGGAAAATTCCCGGATATATGACAAGCTCTATAATGAATATTCGGCGTTGCATGACTTCTTTGGAAGAGGAGGTAACGATGTGATGAAAAGACTAAAAAAGATCAGGGATGAGGGAGAGCGCAAATGATAAAGAACATAAGTAAATATAAGTTTTGGTTTGTGACAGGCAGCCAGGATCTCTATGGAGAAAGGGCACTGGCGCAGGTAGAAAAAAACTCTGTTGAGATTGTGGAATATTTAAACAAAAGCGGAAAGCTCCCGTCTGAGATACTTTTTAAGGGGATAGGGGCAGATTCAAGAAGCATAAGGAAGCTGCTCGAGCAGGCGAGCATAGATGATAGCTGTGCTGGTGTTATTGCATGGATGCATACCTTTTCACCTGCAAAAATGTGGATAGCAGGATTAAAGGGATTGACAAAACCCCTTCTCCATTTCCATACACAGTATAATCGTGAGATACCTCTGGATGAGATTGATATGGACTATATGAACCTGCACCAGTCGGCACATGGAGACAGGGAATTTGGATTTATCTGCACAAGAATGAGAAAACGGCGTAAAGTAATAACTGGATATTTTAAAGATGACAGCACTGCCGAAGAGATATCCATTTGGATGAGGGCAGCAGTGGGAATTATGGCATCAAAAGAGATGGAATGTGTCCGGTTTGGTGACAATATGAGGCAGGTTGCCGTTACTGAAGGGGATAAGGTAGAAGCGGAGATCGTGCTTGGATGGCAGGTAGATTATGTCCCGGTGGGAGAGCTTGCGGAAGAAGTGTCAAAAGTCTCTAACGAAGAGGCGGAGAGCTGTTATGCAGAAATGCAGAAAAAATATGACATTGTGACAGATAACAAAGATGCGGTGGTTTATCAAATAAAGCTGGAGCTTGCGCTTAGAAAGATTATGGAGCGTATGGGAGCGGATGCTTTTTCTACAAATTTTCAGGATCTGTATGGGCTAAAGCAGCTGCCGGGTCTTGCGTGCCAACGCCTTATGGCAGAGGGTAAGGGCTTTGCCGGTGAAGGAGACTGGAAAACCGCGTGCCTCCAGGCTGTTATGAAGGGAATGGAGCAGGGACTTGGAGGTGGAAGCTCGTTTATGGAGGACTACACATATCAGATGTCAGGGGATGGGCTGGTGCTGGGAGCCCATATGCTGGAGGTAGACCCATCGATAGGAGAGGGGAGGATATCCATAGATGTTGAACCGCTTGGTATAGGCGACAGAGAGCCTCCTGCCAGGATGAAGTTTAGTGGGAAAGAGGGTAGAGCAACTTGTGTTTCTATCATAGATATGGGAGGAAGGCTTCGCATGATAGCGGCGGACGTTGAGGCTGTGGTAGCAGAAAAAGCTGTCGGGAAAATGCCAAATCTGCCTGTGGCACAGATAATGTGGAAACCTCTGCCCAATCTGAAAACCGCAAGCGAAGCCTAGATATACGCAGGAGGTGCGCATCATACGGTGCTCACATATTCGCTTACAGCTGAACATATGAGGGAATTTGCCGAGATGGCTGGCATAGAGTTTATACATATCGGGGCGGATACCGAAATAAGCAGCTTCCGAGATGCCCTGAAAGTTTCAGAGAGCGTATGGAGGAGGCAGGACTGATGCTGGAGCAAATAAGGCAAAGGGTATATTCTGCCAATATGGCGCTCAAAGAGAGCGGGCTTGTGATATTTACATGGGGAAATGCCTCGGAGATAGATCGTCAGATGGGTCTTGTTGTTATAAAGCCATCAGGAGTAGATTATGAGGAGCTATCGCCGGGAAATATGGTTATCGTCGATATGGAGGGAAACGTAGTGGAGGGGAGCCTGCGTCCATCCTCAGATACGGCCACACATATCGAACTATACAAGGCGTTTGCCGATATCGGAGGGGTGGTGCATACTCATTCAAGATATGCCACATCATGGGCGCAAGCGGGAAAAGATATACCGGCTCTAGGCACGACTCATGCGGATAATTTTTTCGGGAATATACCATGTACCCGTGAAATGACCAGGCAGGAGATAAATAGCAGCTATGAGAGAGAAACGGGAAGGGTAATAGCTGAAAGAATGCAAGGGATCGATCCGCTTGAAATGAGAGCAGTGCTTGTGAGGGAGCACGGTCCGTTTACATGGGGAAAAACGGCGGCTGAAGCGGTAAAGGTAGCAATAACCCTGGAAGAGGTTGCGCAAATAGCGCTTAACACGAGTCTGCTTGCCGCTGCTGATTGCAGAGAGATGTCTGAGGCTTTGAAGGAAAAACACTTTCGCAGAAAGCATGGGGCTAATGCCTACTATGGTCAGAATTGAAAAATCGATATAGAAAGGAAAAACAATGAAGAGAATAGCGTTTGATGATTCATGGAAAGTTGCCTCCGGCAGGAGGTTTGGTCAACAGAATGAGCAAGTGGTTGATCTTCCGCACGACTACACTATTGGTACAGATGTTTCGCCAGATTGTATATCAAGGACTGCGACAGCATTTTTTGATGGCGCGAATGTAAACTATACCAAGGAATTTGAGCTCGAAGGAGTGACCGGAGAGACTATATTACTTGAAATTGATGGGGCATATATGAACTCCGAGGTCTCAATAAATGGGGACACAGTGGCACATAGACCGTATGGTTATTCTGCATATATTGCCGACCTGACAGGAAAGGTCAGGCAGGGCAAAAACGAAATAAAGATTTCTGTCAATAACACGCTGCCAAATTCACGGTGGTACACAGGAACAGGGCTTTTCCGGCATGTCACCCTCCTAAAAGCTGGGCAAGTTCACATCGAGCCTTGGGGCATTTTTGCAAGGACCGAGAGTGTCTGTGAAGGGAATGCTACAGTCCTTGTAGATGTTGACATCAGAAATAGGGGAGTGTCAAAGGAAAGCGCCAGGATAAGAATTTGCATAAAAAATGTAGACGGGGAGATTGTCGCCGAGGGGCTTAGCCAGGCTGAGATCCGCCCAGGAGAGACTGGAAAGGCATTTGTTCGGCTGCTGGTTGAAAATGCAAGGCTTTGGGATTTAAATGACCCATATCTCTACACTGTTGCGGTAGAAGTGCTTTCAGACGGAAAAGCGGTTGATTGGCATGAGGAAAGCTTTGGCATAAGAACGATAGCGGTGGATGCCAAGCGCGGCTTTAGGCTAAATGGGAAACCAATTAAGCTGAAAGGCGGATGTGTGCACCACGATAATGGGCTTCTTGGTGCTGTATCTCTCTATGCGGCTGAGTACCGTAAGGTTATGCTTCATAAAAATAACGGATATAATGCGTTACGCTGTGCGCATAACCCACCGTCAAGAGATTTTCTTGATGCATGTGACCGTGTAGGAATGCTTGTTATGGACGAAGCTTTTGACATGTGGAATATGGGCAAGAATGCAAACGACTACCATCTTTACTTTAAAGAGTGGTGGCAGCGAGACATGGAATCTATGATAATCAGGGACAGGAACCATCCGTCGGTTGTATTCTGGTCGATAGGCAATGAGATACCGGAGCATGGAGGGGCATCTGATGGATGGGAATGGTCGCAGAAGCTTGCATCGTATGCCCGTTGGCTTGATGGGACAAGATTTATTACCTCTGCGGTAAATAATGTCGCTCCACCCAGAGAAGAGATGATGGAGATGATAAAAAACGGGGCGGGATTTGGGTTTAACAGCCCGGCGATGAAGGAGTGGAACAGAAAGCACTTCCATGAGCTTACTGAAGGATATACATCTCCGCTCGATGTCGTAGGATACAACTATGTAGATTATTTGTACGACCTTGTAGTAGAAAAATATCCCCAGCGCGTGATGCTTGGGACGGAAAGCTTCCCATTGGAAATGGATATACAGTGGAACTATGTGGAAAGTATTCCAAATCTCATAGGGGATTTTATCTGGACAAGCTTCGATTATCTTGGAGAAGCTGGCATAGGCAGAGCGGTATATACCCAGCCGGGTACAGAGCTTAAAATGGGATGGGGCGGCGAATACCCTTACCGTCTTGCAAACGACTCTGATTTTGATATTATCGGTATGGAGCGCCCACAGCTTGCGTATCACAGGATAGTATGGGGCTCGGACGAGACTTATATAGGGGTTAGGGACCCTAAAAACTATGGGCTTAAGGAGCATGTTTCGCAGTGGGGATGGCCGGAACTTTTCCACAGCTGGACGTGGGGAAGTGAAATTAAGAGCACTACGATTGAGGTATACTCCAGGGCTGAAGAAGTGGAAGTATTTGTCAATGGAAAGTCGGTGGGAAGAAAACCGGCGGGAAAAGAGAACAGGTTTAAAGCAGAGTTTGAGCTTGAATACCAGCCGGGGACGCTGGAAGCGGTTAGCTACTGCGGAGGTGCCGAGGTGTCGCGTGATAAGCTGGAGACTACCGGTGCGCCTGCAGCGCTTCGCCTTATCCCAGAAAGAAATGAAATAATTGCAGATGGGAACGATCTTGCATATGTAAAGGTCGAGATCGTTGATAGCAACGGAAGATATGTACCGGGAGCTGAATTTAAGCTTAGGGCATCTCTTATGGGAGAAGGGAGGCTTGCTGCCTTTGGGGCAGCCGCACCTTCGACGGATGAAAATTACACAAAAGGTGAGTTTACAAGCTATAACGGCATTGCAATGGCGATTATACGGGCAGGAAAAGCAGCGGGTACTGCAGTGTTGAAAGTGGACAGTGAGGAGCTTGGCAGTGCCGAAACAGAGATAAAACTGAAATAACAAATCTACTGTAACCTAAAAACGGCGAGGAGATGCCTCCTCGCCGTTAGTAATATTCGAGTATTATACACTTTCTTTTTCATCAAAACCCCATGGCATAATGACCGGCTGGATATTTTCGCCGTTTATCAGACGGATAACATTTTCTGCGGCAAGCTGACCGAGCTTTTCTTTTGGATGATCCAGAGAAGTTAGCCGTACCGGAGAAATGTTGGCAAATAGACTATTATCAAAGCTGATAACTGCTTTGTCACGAGGAACAGATATCCCATTTTTCAGGAATAGGGAAACAAGATTCAATGCAACCTGATCGTTATAACAGACAATAGCAGTGCATCTGGAAAAAGATTGCAATAAAGAAAGACCTTGTTCACCTGTAAAGAGCTGTTCACGTGTTTCGGTAGTAAACCAAACGATTGAGTCATCGTGTATGTCCAGCCCTTGGGAAGTTATTTCGTTTAAAAAACCCTCGTAGCGGCGCCGCCCCTGCATATCATTGACCTTAAACAGACCTCCTATCTGGGTGTGTCCGTGGGATACAAGGAAATTGACTGCCTTTTGTCCTCCTCCATAGTCATCGGTGACGACATATGGCAGATTAAGCTCGGGATAAAATCCGTTAACAAAAACTATTGGCACGCCAAAGTCGCTTATCTTCCGGTAAAGTCCAACATTTGGATTGGCAAATGCAGTCTTTGTCCCTTCGACTATCAGCCCGGCTGGAAGATTTTCGAGAAGAGAAAGAAGAATCTTTTTTTCGTTATCCACCCGGTTTTTGGTTGCGTGAAGGATAAGGGAATAGCCATGCGCCGTAACAACAGTTTCCATACCACGGATTATGCTGGGAAACAGGTAGTCGGTTATATATGTCGAGATGAAAACAATAGTATTCTGTCTGCGGGCGGAAACATCCTTCGGAAT
>CALXAZ010000090.1 GCA_944386395.1 uncultured Clostridia bacterium | reverse complement strand
ATAATTGACGGTATTTTGAATAATGCGCCGCCGATCCCGGAGGAAAAGCCGCTGGATAAGGTAAAGCCGCCCACCCGTAAAAGTCGGACTTGGGAGCGAGAACGATAAAAAAGCGCAAGCGCCATATCCATCTGAATATTATGGTAACACCGGAGGAACTGGATGCGATCCGTGAACGGATGGCCGAGGCCGGTGTCACCAACACCAGCGCTTTTGTGCGAAAAATGGCGCTGAATGGATATGTGCTGAATGTTGACCTTGCCCCTGTCCGTGAGCTTGTTTCCCTGCAAAGGCGCTGTGCGAACAATCTCAATCAGGTTGCCATACACGCCAACACCTACGGGGTGTACCCGGAGGAAATCAAGGCTCTGCAAAAGGACTATGCCGAACTTTGGGAGCGGGTATCAACGGTGCTCAAAAAGCTTGCGGCGTTGGTAGAATTATGAGGAATATGGGGGGTGGCTTTTTTGCTGCTCTCCATATTTTGGGATATACAACTCTTGATGTTTTGGCAAAAATTTATTATAATACTTGTGATTATAAGTGTGATGGTGTGGTTCAAATGAAAAAAATTGTTGCTTTCATGTCAAAGAATAAATGGATAACAGTGTTCTTTTTTGTTTCTGTATTAATTATTGTGTCTTATATTTTGACTATGGACTTACCAGAAGTGTTCCATGGTGCTGAAAAATGGTATAATCTCTTTTTTCAACTTTCAGTAGGATATATCATCAATTTCATGTTCTATATAACACAAGTGTATATTCCCAACAGTAAGCGGAGCGCTACTATTCAAGCGAGTATTTACAAACGTATTTCCATACTTATTAGCCATATGGATGCTTCTTTATCGCATCTTGCAACAATCTATGTTGATGACCACAAAGGACAGACATATACAGAAGAAGAATTGAAACAAATAATGCTTAAATTGCGTTTTTCAGATAAAGTAGATGTTCTGAATGCGAATAAAACAACTACAAACAACAATGTAAATTTTACAGTTCGTGAATGGATTATCAAATGTATCTCAGATACAGAAAAAGACATTGATAGTCTATTCAAATATTATGCTGCTGATATTTCGATCTCTTTGATGGAAGTGTTGGAAGCAATCCCTCGCTCAACCTATCATTGTGTTATGCACACACTTTTGGCATCTCCCAATGATGTGAATTTTAGCGAAGTTGCTTCTTCTAAAGATGGGAATTTCTTTTTCGAATATTATGGCTTTATGGAAAAACTAAAACATATACAGAAGAATGATTACTCTTAACTTTGGGAACAACCGATTGGTCTGCTTTTTATGTTAAATGTTCCGAAGTTATACAACAAATCATCAGCCAAAGCAGCGGTCAAGCTGACCGCTGCTTTTTATATCGGAAAGGAGGTACTGCTGATCGCTGTCACTTATCTCAAAGCCCACCATATCAGCAAGGGCGAAACAATCAAACAGTCGATGAAAGACCGCTTTGACTACGGTCAAAACCCGGATAAAACGCAGGGCGGAAGTTTGATTTTATCCTATGAATGCGACCCGAAAACCGCCGATGCGGAATTTTTGCTTGCCAAGGCAAAGTACAAGGCTATCACCGGCCGGGAGCAGAAAAAAGATGCAGATGTGCTGTGCTATCAGATCCGCCAAGCATTCCCGCCCGGCGAACTGGATGCCGAGACCGCATTGAAAATCAGCTATGAGCTTGCCATGCGTTGGACGAAAGGCAAACACGCCTTTTTCGTGGTGTCGCATACCGACCGTCCGCACCCGCATTGCCATATTTATTATAACTCCACCTCGCTGGACTGCACCCGGAAATTTCGGGATTTTTTAGGCTCCGGCCGCGCTCTGCGGCGGCTGTCCGATCGGGTGTGCATTGAACACAGTCTGTCGGTAATCGCTAACCCCAAACTACACAGCAAAGGCAGATACAAGCATTACGGCGCGTGGCTGGGCGGCAACAAGTTGCCCACCTTTCAAGAGCGATTGAAAACACAAATTGACCTTTGCCTTGCCGAGCACCCGGACAGCTTTCAAGCCTTTTTACAAGCGATGGAGGCGGCGGGGTTTGAGGTCAAGCAGAGCCGGGGCGCTTTGAGCTTTCGTGATCCGGCGTTCGGGCAGGAACGGTTTACCCGGCTGCGGGATTCCACGCTGGGGGATGGCTACACCGAAACGGCGATCCGTGCCGTTATTGAAGGGCGCGCCACCTCGACCGGCGGGCGTGTACCGACACCTCACAAGGTTGATTTGATTATTGATATTGAGGCAAAAATGAGAGCCGGAAAAGGCCCGGCATACCGGCAATGGGCTACGGTGTATAATCTCAAACAGATGGCCGCCGCTGTTCACTATTTGCGGGAACAGGGTTTGACGGACTATACAGTTTTAGAACAAAAAACAGCCGAAGCCGCTGACCGGTTTCATTCGCTTTCGGAGCAGATAAAAACCACCGAGGCGGCGCTCCGGCGCAATGCGGAATTGCGGTCGGCTATTGCGGACTATGCCAAAACTCGGCCGGTATTCGAGGCGTACAAAGCTAAAAAATACAGCAACGCCTATCTGGCTGAACACGAAGCGGAAATCTCCCTTTACCGGGCGGCACAGACCACTTTTCGCCGTCTGTTGGAGAGCAGCAAATTTCCCAAAATGGAAACGCTGAAAACCGAGGCCGCCGCGCTGTTAAAGGCAAAAAAGAAAGCCTATACCGAGTACCGAGCGATCCGCGAGGAAATGCGGGAGCTGGCGGCGGTAAAGGCGAACATAGACCGGCTGTTCAGCTTGACAGATGACAGGAGATCCAAGGAAACCGAGCAAAAGCGAAGCGATGCGGATAAGGCCGACAGGCCGCGATGACTTTTCCGAAAAGCCCTGCTTTGCAGGAAAGTCACTTCGGGCCAAGTTGGCCCGAAGTAGCCGGGTTTGGGGAGGCTCCCCAACAAGCATTTTTCGGATTTTGACCGCAGGACAAAATTTGAAAAAACTGCAAGTGTGGCCACACTTGCCCTGCTTGCCGTTTAGCGGAACGCCATGTCATAACGCAAAAAATCCATCAAATAAGGTTGCGTGAACACTGATTTATTTGATGGATTTTTATTGTTTCGCTTATTTTTCTGAATATTATGATAAATTTCCATTACTGTCGCATGTTAATACAACATGACAACTTTTTGTTTCGGTAGTAATGAATAACAGCTTTTTAATAAAGGTGGCATCTCCGATTGCCTGATTTGCTGATTTTTTTGTAGTCGCAGACTGATTTTGCCAAACATCTTCAGAAATCTTTATAGTATGAGAAGTATTTGTGCAAGTTGCGCTTACTCCGGAATTTACCGAAAATGTACCATGAACTGTAAAACGCCACATTTCAACACCATTTTTATTACGGGCAATATAATATTTCGATCCTGTTTTTGTAAAAACAGATGCTCTGGTCAGTGGTGTTGATTCTTCTGTAACTATAATAGTCGCAGAACTTCCGTCCTCAAAATATTCAGTTGCTTCACTTACAATTCTTCCTTGAATTATGTCATTATTTGATTCGGCATAAGCGGAAATTGCAGAACTTGAAAATATAGTGATTAGCATTACGGCGGTTATAAACAGTGTAAATATTTTTTTCATAATAATGTCCCCTTGTTAATTTTATTCAATACCCTCGGAATAATAAGTAATGACCGTTTGAGAATTTTCGCAAATAATCCAAATTGCTGTTATAAGAGCAATCAGAATGATAACAGATATGCCGATTATGATACAACGCTTTATCCATTTTGTTTTATGAATCGCTTTTTTTCGGGTATCCTCATCCACAGATAAAATATATTCATCTGCGAATTTTTGAGGCGTTCCAAAATGACTGATAAAGTTATCGTATGTGCTGTTGGGGTTTTCATCAAGAAAATCAGAAATATTATTTTGCAATTCTGTTACCAACTTTTTTTTAAAAGGATACGGTAAAAATCTCCTTACTTGTTTTAGGTATTTAGCAACTTCCTTTTGTGTAATCATTTATTCACCCTCCAATTCTCTAATATCTGTAACACCTATAACATATAAGACACCGCGACATATATCACAATATTCTCTGCGGATTTCTTTTAAATACTTTTTACCGGTATCTTCTAAATGATAATAAACTCTTGTTCTTCGCTTTCCTACTTTTTCTTGTCGGTCAGAAATCACCCCTTTTTCAAGCAATCGATAAAGTGTAGGATACATAGAACTCTCTTGAAGAGTGTATAAACCTTTACTGCGTCTGGTTAATTCCTGTGCAAGTTGGTAACCGTACATATCTTGATCTTGGAGTATTGTTAAAATCAACAATTCAACAGTTCCTCGTTTAATCCCTTCCGATAAAGCCATTTGTTTTTCCTCTTTTATTTATCATTTTCGTGGATGCGAAAATCAGTATAAATAAATTATATGAGCGTAATATTCTTGCGTCAATACTATTTATAAAAATATATTGTTGACAAAATTATTGATGTATGATATTATAAAATCATAATAAATGCTTTTGTGTTTAATGTGTTTAAAAGGTAAGGGTGATTCCAATGATATAACTTCATCATTGCAAACTAACTTTGAGGCTGTATTTAAAGCTTATATGAAAGGATGAATAAAATGAGATGTCGAAATAAAGTATATACTATCATACTTACTGTGTCTTTAATCGTGTCCTCTCTCTCGTTAAATTTAAATGCATCTGCCGCAACCTATGCAATGTCTTTAAACACAAGATATAGTGGGAAGATTTCATCTTCTTCTCAAGTTGACTATTTTAATTTCAAGCCTTCTGAAACCGGCATTTATACTGTTGAAACATTCGGTTCGTTAGATACAGAAATAACCTTTCAACAATATAGCTGGTCCACCTTAAAAGACGATGATTCTGGGGTAGGACTAAATGCGAAAATTGGTTTTTCTGTTACTAATGCAAGCAACAACTGTCAATTTCAAGTCCGTGGACATGGAGGTAAAACCGGTTCATATACCATTCAAGTCAGAAAACAAAAGATGGCTATTTTCACGGGAAAATATAGTGATATTAACACGCAGGCGGATGCAAGTACTCCTTCAACTCAAATGTCAAACGACGGGTATAGAGTATCAACGTTTTTAAATGCTACACGCGCACAAGTCTTGGCTAATGATAACACTGGTGCCCAAGAAATAAATTCCGAAATCGTATTTTTTTCGGGACACGGAAATACAGATAGAATTGCTTTTCAGAACAATACGACTTTGTTGAGTGGAGATATTCCATCTTTAGATCGAACTAAAGTCGCTGTTTGGGCTGGGTGCCAGACTGGTGGTGGAACAAATTCTTTTGCTCAAAGAGCGCGTACCCGAGGTGCTATAGTATCGATTGGCTGGACAACAAATACTACTGTAGGTTCATCGAAAACTTTTACCAACACATTTTTCACAGAGTTAAAAAATGATAGAACTGTCCAAGAAGCTTGCAAAACCGCAGCTGGCAAATTATTATGGCCTTGGGATGGGGCTAAAAATTATGTTATCTTTGGACCAACCGATTATGTACTTTTATCCCAAGTCACATGGAAAACAGCCGCAGCCAATCAAATTGACAGTAATACAAGTAAACAACAGTTCCTTGACGATCAAAAACGATATGAATACTATATAGACCAAATTTCAGATGGCTGTACAAGATATATTAAGATGTTTAATGGACGTTTAACTAATGATTATTAT
>CALXAZ010000089.1 GCA_944386395.1 uncultured Clostridia bacterium | reverse complement strand
ATAGCAGCTCGTCGCACCAAGATGGATAATCGGCATCGCTTCTGGACACTGTTCACCAAATGCATGTATATGGGCCATTACATCATGACGAAGCTTTCTCTCCCACTCATCTGCCCTATCGTAATTTATGTCGTCTTTAAATTTTTCCATTTCCGCAATCTGTGCTTCGCTTACCGGAAGTCCAAGCTGCATCTCCGCCCTTGCAAGAGCTATCCAGAACTTTCGCCATGTCCGGAACTTCATATTCGGCGAAAAAAGATACAGCATCTCCTTGCTAGCATATCGCGAGGATAGAGGGCTTTCGTATACATCTTTCACGTCTTTCATCATATACCTCCTATTTGATTAAACCGCGGAACCGCACAACTTATTTTCATAAAAAAACCGCCAACGGTGTTGACGGTTTGCAAAACACACAATATATTATACTAACCTTCAAGAAAAATTTCAAGCCTTTCCAGACCAGTCTTTATGTTTTCCATCGAAGTGGCATATGACCATCGCACATGCTTTGGAGCGCCAAATCCTGTACACGGTACTAGCGCAACAAGCCCTTTATCCAAAAACAAATTCGCAAAATCATCTGCATTTTCTATTCTTTTTCCATAAAGATTCTTCCCAAAATAGTAGCTAACATCCATCATAATATAGAAAGCACCATGCGGATGTATGCATTTTATATTCTTTATTTTTGATGCCTTCTCAAGAAAATAGTCTCTTCTCCCTTCAAACGCACGGCGCATAGTCTCAATTCCACTTTGAGGTCCTGTCAAAGCCTCTTCAGCCGCAGCCTGTGCAATCGAGTTAGGGTTCGAGGAGGCATGGCTCTGAAAATTCCCTATTACTGTTGCAATTTCCGGCTCAGCAGCAAGATACCCGATTCTCCATCCAGTCATCGCATATGATTTAGAAACGCCGTTTATAAGTATTGTAAGCTTCTTTATCTCCTCACCAAGCGAAGCAATACAGGTAAACTCAAGTCCATCATATATGAGCTTATAATATATGTCATCAGCAATTACATATATATCATGCTTTACACAGATATCTGCCAACCCCTGCAGCTCTTCCTTTGTATATACAACACCTGACGGGTTTGATGGACTATTTAAGATGAGCGCCTTTGTTTTGGGAGTGATTGCTGTTTCAAGCATTTCAGGTGTAAGCTTCCAGCCGCTCTCTTCTCCAGTCTCAACTATAACCGGATTACCACCCGTCATTTTCACCATCTCGTAGTAGCTCACCCAATATGGCGCCTGAAAAATTATCTCATCTCCTGGATTTGTAAGCACTGAAAGAGCCAGATACAGGCACTGCTTTGCACCGTTGGACACAACTATCTGTGAAGGAGTATAGCTTACTTTGCAATCCTCAAAAAGGCGGTCACACACAGCCTGTCTAAGTGAAAGTGTCCCGCTGGAAGGCGTATATTTTGTAAAATTATTATTTATCGCTACTATTGCAGCAAGTTTTATGTTGTCAGGAGTATTAAAATCTGGTTCGCCTGCCCCGAAACCTATTACATCGATCCCTTCAGCCTTCATTTTCTTATACATGGAATCTATTTCAATCGTTGTAGAGGCTCGGACCCCCTGCGCCAAAATAGAAAGAGGTTTACTCATAACAAAGTCTCCTTTAGCGGTAGTATTCTTATTATATGAGCAAACCTCTAATAATGCAATATGCAATTTTTAATAAAACTTCATGCATTTCTTCGCTATTATATGGCAAAGAAAACCCAAAGCAAGGCATTTAAAGCAAGAAATCAGCTTATGTCATGCAAGTTTTTTGCAAGTGCAAGTCATTTTACAGCTTTGGTAAGATCGTCAAGGCGCTGCATAACACCCTCTATCTTTACTAGTTCTTTAAAGCTCTTATCTCTCGAAGTAAGCTCTACTTCTCCATTTGCAATATTCTTTTTTCCTATTATAACGCGATAAGGCACTCCCAGAAGATCAGCATCGGCAAATTGTACGCCGGCTGTAACTCCTCTGTCATCCATTATAACTTCATACTTTTGTGAAAGCTCTTTGTACAGCTTTTCTCCCGCTTCCCTCACACGTTCATCAGACGGATTAAGCATGCAGATGTGTACCTGCCACGGAGCTACTGCATAAGGCCATATTGGACCATATTCATCGTGACTATCCTCAAGGATGCAGGCAAGTAGGCGCCCTATACCTATTCCATAGCACCCCATAACAGGAACCTGCAGCTGACCATTTTGATCGGTATAGGTCATACCCATACTTCCTGAATATTTCGTTCCAAGCTGGAATATATTTCCTACTTCTATTCCTCTTTTGATAACTAGCGGGTTACCACAATTTACACATCTGTCGCCGTCATTGACCTTTGCTATATCATCAAATTTGTCTATATTAAGATCCCGCGGCACACTTATGCCTTTCACGTGATAGTTCTCACGATTTGCACCGCAGACAAGATTTTTGCAGTGCTCTAGTGATTTGTCGAATACTGTTTCAACTCCGTCTAGACCATATGCGCCGATAAAACCAAAGCACAGTCCGCATTCTTCATAATCATTAAAAGGATATATCTCTGTCTTTACAACTTTTTTTAGCTTCGCCTCATTTACCTGCAAATCTCCGCGGATAAATACGACCAGTGGCTTTTCATTATCTGCACGTAGATATACAACTGCCTTCATAGTCTCATGTGGCTCAACTCCAAGGAGAGAACACAGGTCATCAATCTCCTTCACATTCGGAGTATATACTTCTTCTATATCTGTCTCTTCTGACGGATATTCTGTTATAACAGAATCTGCCACTTCCATATTAGACTGATATCCGCAGTGTTCGCAGATAACAATAGAGTCCTCTCCACCGTCAGACAGGTACATAAATTCATGTGCCCCACTACCACCCATCATACCGGTATCAGATTCTATTGCAAGTACATTTTTGATGCCAACACGCCTGAATATCGTTTTATAAGATTCAAGCACACGTGCATAATACTTCTCAAGGTCCTCCTGCGAGGTGTGGAAAGAATACGCATCCTTCATTGTAAATTCACGCACACGAATAAGACCTCCGCGTGAACGAGGTTCATCGCGAAATTTTGTCTGTATCTGATATATCATAAACGGATATTTTGTGTGACTTTTAGCTTCGCTGCGGGCGAGATGAACAGCAGCCTCTTCATGGGTCATTCCAAGAAGCATATCCCTTCCTGTCCGATCTTTAAACCTCAAAAGCTCGCTCCCTACAGACTCAAACCTGCCCGATTCCTTCCAGAGATCGGCAGGCAACACTACTGGGAACAACACCTCCTGACCATCGATCTTATCCATTTCTTCCCTAATTATCTTTTCTATTTTTGCACTTATGCGTTTGGCAGGTGGCAAAAGGGTGAATATACCATTGGAAACCTGCCGTATATAACCTCCACGAAGCAGGAATATATGGCTGTCAAGAAAGGCATCGGCTGGTTTTTCTTTAAACCTCTCCCCCAGCAGTTTGCTCATCAGCATGCGATTTTCCTCCTTAAAACAAAAACGCCATGCGTCTCTGCATAGCGTTGATTTCTCATCTACACAGGCGCAAGAAAAGCAGCACTTGCGCCACAAGGCACAAATGCTCTATCTCGGGCACGGGTAGATATTTAGTTTTACAACTAAAATAAACATGTTGCAACCTCTCCCTGTTTTCGATAAATATATACCACAATGTGCATGTTTTGTCAAGTACCTCATTATATTATCATTCCACTCAAAATTAACTAATAATAATATATGTCAATATCAACAATATTTTTATGCAAAATATTTACCTTGCCTGTAAAATATGATATTATAAAAATAATATTATAAAAATTGAAAGAAGGAAGGATATGGATAATAGCACTCTGTTAATCGCAATAAAAGAGCGCAGCGAAGATGGCTACTCTCAATTTGTTCAAAATAACAGCGAATATGTATACTCGATTATTTTCAATATTGCCCATGGCAAATTGCCTGTAAAAGAGCTCGCCGCTCAAGCTGGAGATGTATTCGCTGCCATTTGGAAAAACACAGGTGAAATTACCGGTAGCGGTCTCAGCACCGAACAGCTCCTTGCCAGACTTGCACGTAACCGTTCTTTCAAGCGCCTAACTTATTATGAGAAAAAGATTGACCGTCTCTGCGACGAAATCGAAGTCCTTACCGCAAATCCAGATGGGAGAATATCAGAAGAACGTGAGTTTACTCTTGCTAGCCAGTTTGAAAAGATAATTGCCGGATTTTCGGCAACTGAAAAAGAGATTTTTTTCAGGTATTTTTATTATGGGGAACGTCCGACTGACATAGCAAAAAAGATTGGTAGCAATAAAAATGATTGTCTTGCAACGATCGAAAAAATGAAGAATCTGCTAACAAGCGAGTGCAGAGGAACGGGAGCGACAAGAGCTAAGGTTAAAATTGCAGATATTATCGACAGGGTTGATATTTCTCTGTTCAATAACATTCGCCCCTCCAATAAAAAGACTCCTGCTGACTTAATCTCAATTTTTGCAATGAAAGGGGCAGAAGTTGGGCAGACTTTGACATTTGTTCAGAGAAACCGTAAAAGGATTATACGTAAAGTCGGATTTGTTTCTGGATTCTGTCTAATAATTGCACTGTGCATATTAATTGCGTCAAGTTACACCGGAAACTTTATAAACTATCTGGCTAATACCGTATTCTCTCTCATAGACAGCAAATACTTTGAGCCACTTGCCGAATTTTCTGACGGTGATATCAATGTAGCGGTTGAAGTCTTTAACAAATATAATGATGAAGTTTACATGATAATCTCCTTTAAAAACTCAGGTATCAGCTCAGATCAGATTGAAAATGGTCCCTCTCTTAATGTCACATCAAGTGACAGCTCCTCCTCACACGACGCAGAACTTTTCAAATACGACTCTACGGACAATACTATTTATTACAGATATGACCTCACAGGAGCCGATGTCTCACCCAGAAAGCTCAACCTCAGCTTCGAGGGTGGCTCAATCACAGATGATATAAATATGACTGTAAAAACCGATAAGCTTGGCACCGAACTTATTTTCATCGGAAACAACACACGGGATGACTATCTATATCACCCAGAAAAAATAGTTTTAAAAGAACGGTATTTATTAATGTTACATAAAATAACCGATGCGTATTTTGAAAAAACTAAATACAATTCAAGCACCATTTTGCCCTATCCCTCTGTCAAAATTTTATATACAGATGGGATGGTGTGTAATGACAATGTTACGTTTCAGACCAGGCGACAGGAGTATAACGATGAAATCGACAAATACCTTCTTGCAACAAAAGTAACATTCGTATACGATGCTGACTTCAGTGAAATAGATAAGCTATGGATCGATGGTATTGCTTATGATATGGAGCAATATGACAACGGTGAGCATATGGAGAAAAGCGAGTGGGGTGAGGAACGCCCTGTCATACATTCCAGAGGTAACTGATAGTAAAATCCTGTATTAAATCAAGAGCATGTCTATGTGGTATACCACATAGACATGCTCTTATATTATCCACATACCTTTCTCACCTGTCACACCACCAATCTCCCCTCCATATATTGGACTGAGGAACAATGTTTCCGCAGATCATATATCCAGGAGTGGTTTTTATGAAAATAACAGGTTGCATGAGTGACCTGATGCAAGGACAGCGGGGACGGGTTACTGCCCTAATGTCCGAAAACAATATTCGCCGCCGGTTACAGGACATCGGTCTTATTAAGGGTACCACAGTAGAACGGCTTCATACAAGTCCTCTCGGTGATCCCGTCGCATTTCTAATACGAGGAGCCGTAATAGCACTACGATCAGAAGATATGTCCGCAGTCCTTGTAGAATCAGAAATATAGGATAGCTACATGGGACTTACCAATAAATCTGTCGGAACCGGCGCTATTGATAATGGTCTAATAATAAAAAAAGAGACGTCTTCCGATAGGGTGATAGCTCTTGTCGGAAATCCAAACGTTGGCAAAAGCACAGTATTTAATGAATTAACCGGATTGCATCAACATACAGGAAATTGGCCAGGTAAAACCGTAAGCACAGCGCAAGGCGTATGTAATTATCGAGGCACGGACTATATATTTGTCGATCTTCCCGGATGTTATTCGCTCCTTGCGCACTCTGCAGAAGAGGAGGTGGCACGGGACTTTATCTGTTTTGAGTCGCCTGATGCCGCAGTAGTCGTATGCGACGCAACATGTCTTGAAAGAAACCTGAACCTTGTATTACAGGTCTTGGAAATAATTCCAAAAACCATAGTCTGCATCAATTTATCTGACGAAGCTGAACGAAAAGGCATTTATATAAATACAAGCAAGCTATCCGAACTATTATGTACTCCTGTTATCCAAACTTCCGCCCGCGATGGTGCGGGTCTTGAAAATTTACTTGATAAGCTGATATATATATCATGTTCAGATAGCGTACACTGCTCACCTTTGGTCAAATATGACCCCTTTATAGAAGGCGCCCTTGAACAGCTCATCCCGGTGGTAAACGAGGTAACTAATGGAAAAATAAATTCCAGATGGCTATCCTTGCGTTTATTGGATCTGGATGATTCTTTAGAAAAATCTCTTTACCGGTTTTTGGGATTTGATATACTAGACGATCCTCAAGTCAGCAAAAAACTCACAGAAGTACAAAACTATTTTAAATCAAATGGAATATCTGAACGTTCCATAAAAGACAGTATCATAGAAAGTATAATTTTACGCGCAGAAAAGATATATAAAAGTACAGTTTCCGTGGCAAAAGAAAGCTATAATGCCAGGGACATAAAAATTGACAGGATACTTACAAGTAAGTTGACAGGCTTTCCTATAATGTTTTTTATGCTGATAGCTATCTTCTGGCTTACAATAACAGGAGCAAACTATCCTTCCCAGCTTCTCAATAATCTTTTTACCAGGCTGGAAGTTTTCCTTTTTAACTCAATGTCAGATGTCGGAATCCCCCTGTGGATAAACGATATGCTTATTGGTGGAGTATATCGCGTTCTTACTTGGGTGATATCTGTTATGCTTCCTCCTATGGCAATCTTCTTTCCTCTTTTTACTCTTTTGGAAGATTTAGGATATCTGCCTAGAGTTGCCTTTAATTTAGATAAAATATTTAAGAAATGTAATGCATGTGGAAAACAGGCCCTGACGATGTGCATGGGATTTGGCTGTAATGCAGCAGGAGTTGTAGGATGCAGAATAATTGAATCTCCGCGGGAACGGCTTATCGCCATACTTACAAACAATTTTGTTCCATGTAATGGTCGTTTTCCGACATTGATTGCAATCATTTCAATGTTTTTTATAGGAAGTGGATTTGGCATATTTTCTTCTGCCGTATCCTCGCTCTTTCTTGCACTTATAGTTCTGTTAGGGCTTATAGCAACTTTTCTTGTATCAAAACTCCTATCTTCAACAATATTAAAGGGAATTCCTTCGTCATTCACTCTTGAGCTTCCTCCATATCGGAAGCCTCAACTCGGAAAGGTCATTATACGTTCTATTTTCGATAGAACAATATTTGTCCTGGGTCGAGCAGCCGCCGTTGCAGCGCCGGCTGGGCTTCTGATATGGATCATATCGAATATCAATGTCGGAGAAATTTCACTGCTTTCATATCTTGCAAACTTCATCGATCCATTTGCCAAAATCTTTGGTCTGGACGGAGTTATACTTATCGCATTTATTCTTGGTATTCCCGCAAACGAAATCGTACTTCCGATAATAATTATGGCATACATGAGTGAAGGTAACCTGATGCAAATCGAAGATCTGAGCATGGTCCGTCAGCTATTGCTTGATAATGGCTGGACATGGCTAACAGCTTTAAATGTTATGCTGTTTTCTCTTATGCATTGGCCTTGTTCCACGACCTTGATAACAATAAAAAAGGAATCTGGAAGCTGGAAGTGGACTGCTGCCGCTTTTGCTATTCCCGCAATATGCGGATTTTTGCTTTGCTTTATGTCTACCTCCATATTTCGGATATTCTCATAGTAAAGCAAAAACCTCCTGCTGTGAAACTTAATTCACAACAGGAGGTTTATTGCCATGACAAAACATTTCAATCAATTTTCTGTTTCTTCCATGTCGTCGCCCATTGCAGTAAATCCAGCTATAGATGTAACTGGAAGTGAAAAAACCAAAGTTTTTGCTTTTGTTTTCATTCCCGCCTCAATCATAATATTTTTCATAACATCTTTTTTAATGTTATCTTTTACCACCATAAATACAATTTCACGCTCTGAAGCTATTGAAATTCCAAAAAACTTTTCAACCGCCTCTGCACCTACGCCTTTTGCATGTATAGTTGTTCCACCGGTAACTCCAGCTGCACGCGCAGCATCCATCACCTGCTCTGTATATCCCCGAACAGTGATTGCCAGTATCAACTCATATTTGCTTGTATGATCAGCCTTTGGCATATTTCTTTTAACCTCCATATGCTCCTCCGCTCCTACAAGGCAGCTCCACAACTTGTTTCCCCCTATGCCGCTTATGGGCACCGTAAACGAAACACCATTACCAACATCCAACAACATTTGCCTCCTGAGCTTTCTCATAATGGTAACTGCATTCTCTTTTGGAACAAATGAAAGGAATATCTCCTTTTCAGTTTCTCCTAGACCGAGAATATCAAGTATCTCACTTGTTGCTGTACCTTTCCCCAGAGTACTTAAAAAAAGTGGTATTTTGTTGTCTTCATATATCTCGTGTATAAGCTTATCCATGCTTCGGCGCACTATTGTGACCATCATCACCATAATATCCTACGACTCCTCCCCCGGTTCGACATCGTCATTGATTTCAATAATCTCATCATCAAGAGGAATTTCAGTGTTTTCCTGAGTGACAAGAGCCTCAGACTTTTTATTATAAAAAAGTCCTAATAATTGTATCACAATCAAGGGCATCATTGCAACCACTGCAACTACACCAAATGCGTCTGTTATCATATTACCCCCAAGCGCATCGCAAGCACCCATTGCAAAAGGAAGCACAAACGTTGCCGTCATAGGTCCAGACGCAACGCCTCCGGAGTCGAACGCAATAGCTGTGAATACACGGGAAACCTTTGCCGCCAACACAAGCGCTACTGCATATCCTGGGATCAGGAACCAATAGATAGATATTCCAGTCATTACCCTCAGCATAGCTATTCCAATAGCTATAGCAACACTAACCGATAGACTTGTCTGCAAAACTTTAGGAGCTATTGCCCCGTCTGTCAGTTCCTCGACCTGCTTTGTGAGAACATGTATGGCTGGCTCTGCCGAAACGACACAATAACCAATAATCG
The DNA here is from genome assembly GCA_944386395.1 of uncultured Clostridia bacterium. Taxonomy (GTDB): domain Bacteria; phylum Bacillota; class Clostridia; order Oscillospirales; family JAAYOS01; genus CALXAZ01. Next base: position 2,792 of record CALXAZ010000089.1, on the reverse strand, counting down.
CTCCTATGGGGATAAGTATCCATTTATATTCTAGTTTTGCTATCTGCTGTCCCAAATAATTTCCCGCAGGCATAAACCCTACGTTTACTCCCGTAAGAAAAAGGACAAGCCCTAAATAAGTGTATAAAAGTCCTACACATATCTTTGCAAGCTGCCTTCCATTTAAGCGCAGCGCCACGATCTGGAACAAAAGGAAAAAACCAGCTACCGGTCCTAGCGCTACCGCAACTTCTTTACAATAATCCGGCAAAGCGTGTTCAAATTGCAACCAAAGCTGCTTTGAGTCCTCAAATTCTGTCACTGTTACAGGAATATAGCTCCCTTCCGTAGGCTTGTATATCATTCCAAGAATCAAAACTGCAAGGATGGGACCTATCGAGCAGAGCGCAACCATTCCAAAACTGTCGTTATGCGCATGCCTGTCGCTTCGTATCGCAGACACACCTACTCCCAATGCCATTATAAATGGCACAGTCATCGGTCCTGTCGTAACTCCTCCGGAATCAAACGCGACAGATAAAAAATTATCTGGAACAAATGCAGATAATACAAATACCAATACATAACATCCTATAAGTAGATATGAGAGCCGTATTCCTATCAACACTCTCAATAATGCAATCACAAGGAATATACCAACTCCAACCGCTACTGCAACAATAAGGGTCATATTGGGAACTGCCGGAACCTGATTTGCAAGTACCTGTAGATCTGGTTCCGCAATAGTTATAATAAATCCCACTGCAAAAGCAGCAATTATCATCAACCATATTTTTCTTGACTTTGTTATATATGATCCAACATATTCACCTATAGGAGTCATTGCCACTTCAGCTCCTAGAGTGAAAAAACCCATTCCCACCACCAGAAGAATAGCTCCAAAAATAAATGCAGACAGAGTGCTCGTCGGAACAGGTGCAACCGAAAAGCAAAGAATTATGGCGATAACAGTTATAGGTATAACAGATGTTAGCGCCTCTTTGATTTTTTCGGATAATATCCTGTTCATCTGCCTCATCTACACACTTCCTCCAAAATAATAGTTTCATTTTATTGTTATTTATATTTTAACACAATTTAGTGTAAATGTCTCGTTAAGAAAAATCTCCCGCGCTTAAGCGCGGGAGATTTTTTAAACTTCATGCTTACTGAAACAAATTTGCAAGGATCTCAGCAATATTGTATTTTGAGAATACAGAAACTGCAACAAGCGATACATTAGCCATTATCTTAATAAAGATGTCAAGGCACGGACCAACTGTATCCTTAAGCGGGTCACCGACAGTATCTCCGACAACAGCAGCATCGTGAGCAAGAGAACCTTTTCCATGCCCTTCAATCGCGCCAGTTTCAATGTACTTTTTACCATTGTCCCATGCGCCACCAGCATTACCTGTGAATATAGCAATCATTATTGAGCAAATTGTCGAGCCTATTAATATACCTCCAACAAAAGAGGGTCCGAAAATAAATCCTGCAACAACTGGGACAACAATTGCCAGAAGAGCTGGAACCTTCATCTCTCCAATAGCTCCCTTTGAAGAAATCTCTATGCAGGTCTTATAGTCCGGAGCAGTTTTTCCTGTGAGTATTCCAGGAATTTCCCGGAATTGACGGCGAACTTCATCAACCATCTTACGGGCAGCTTTAGCAACAGCTTCTATAAGCATACCGGAGAACAGGAACGGAAGCGCTCCGCCAACAATCGCTCCAGCAAGAGTCATCGGATCGATAAGATTGAGGATAAGATCTGTTGTTGGATCATTATAAGAATAAAGATAGGATATCATCGTTGCAAGTGCGGCAAGTGCTCCAGAACCGATAGCAAATCCCTTTCCAATAGCGGCAGTCGTATTACCAACTGAATCAAGGGTATCTGTAATCTCACGTACTTCAGCATCAAGCTGGCTCATCTCAGCGATACCGCCGGCATTATCTGAAATAGGTCCATATGTATCAACAGAAACTGTTGCGGTAACAAATGAAAGCATACCCGCAGCTGCCATTGCAACGCCATACATTCCAGAAACATAATATGCCAGAATGATGCCGCCGCCGAGAATTATGCAGGGCGCCATACATGATTTCATGCCAAGTGCAAGACCCTGAGTAATCGTAAGCGCAGAGCCTTCGACAGAAGCTGCTGCAAGTTTCTTTGTTGGGTCATAATCGGCGCTGGTATAATACTCAGCTATCATACCTATTACGATACCCGCAATAACACCGATTGCAGCACCAACCCAAGGGGAAATAAACCCAAGGCGGAAATCAACACCAGCAAGATCAATCTTACCAAACATCGAATATGTAAGCACAAGACCAAATACCAGTGTAAGCCCAGCAGAAAGCCAAGTCGAACCATTAAGCTCTTTATGCGGATGATTGGAAACTTTCTTTACAAGAAGGAAAGCTACACCAACACAACATGCAATCAATCCGCCGGCAGCAAAAATAACCGGATAAAGGAACATCTTCTGCAGAAGCTCTGAGGACATATCCCCATTTGTCCACGTAGAAGTCATATAGAGATGGAATGCAAGAATAACAGTGGCTGCTATCGAGCCAACATAGCTCTCCAGAAGGTCAGATCCAAGACCCGCAACATCACCAACGTTATCACCAACGTTATCGGCGATCGTTGCCGGATTTCGAGGATCATCCTCCGGAATATGGGCCTCTGTCTTACCAACGAGGTCTGCACCCATATCCGCCGCCTTTGTATAGATACCTCCACCCACACGGTTAAACATCGCTATGATCGAGCAGCCGAGTGCGTATCCAGAAAGCGTCAT
>CALXAZ010000088.1 GCA_944386395.1 uncultured Clostridia bacterium | reverse complement strand
AGGATGGCTGGGGCTGGTTCAGTCGCCACTTCCATCAGGCTATGCGGTTTGCCACTGAGCATCCGGAATTGGTCCGTAAAAACTATGCGGACTCTGCCAGCGAGTTAAGCAAGCGGTTTGACCGAGTGTGGCGCGGCAAGGTGCTCCAATACCAAACCAAGGCTCTTTCCACCTCCACGGAAGGTGCGTGGACGATCCGCTTTGATGATATGATTGCCGATGCCCTGGAATTGGGCCCTCTGCGCCGCACAGAACCTGAACTGCCGTTGGAACTGGCAGAGAGGCTTGAGCAGGTCCGCCCTGAGAAAATGCCTTCCAATATCCTGCCCACCCTGGTGGCTTATTACCTGGCCAACCGTCCGGAGGACAGCGACTGGGTAGTACTCCCTGTGACCAATTTTGACTGTTACTTCGGCGATACCAACTTTGGCCGGAAGTATCTGAACCAACTTCCCCGGGAGGTCATCGAGCGGAGCAATAGTTTCGGTATCAGCCGGTATCGGGTAAAAGCGGATTATCTGCCAAAATAAGCGGCGGGACTGGCCAACCGGCCAGTCCCGTTCTTTGTTTAGGCGATGTAGATTCTATACTCCTTACAGGTTTCCGTTTCCCTTGTTGCCGCCGAATTCGCAGCCGTATTGATGGCCTTTTCCGTACTACCATCGCCCATAGCGATACCCATAGTGGGGCGGGCAGTTGGCACAGTCACCGTCGCAGTGCCCGTTGTGCTTTTTTCTGCCCCGGCCAGCCAGTGCGGAACCCGCCGCGAAGGCGGCCAATGCAGTGAAGAGGCCCACTTTTTTCTTTTTCGAGAGGATGTACTGGATCTGCTCGGGCTGTTCATAGACAGCCGGCTCGTCATCGAACACGTTGATCTTCGCCCGCCGGGAGATCCGCTGGAAGGAGGCGTCGTCGATCATTATGTAGATCTCTTCCAACTGTTCCCGGTCAAAGGGCACGGCCGTCTGCTCCGCGATTTTACTCAGGACAGACTCCTCCACCGTACCCACCATCTCCAGCACCTGCTCCGGCGCAAAGCGGACGCCGGCGGCCAGTGCCTTTTCCAGAAACTTTGCGGCAAAGGCTGCATCTTGGAAGGCCAGTTCTTGTGCCACTTCCCATACCTCATCCGCCGGTCCGTAGTCGGACAGCCGGTAGGTATAGTTCTTCTGGGTGCTGGACAACCACTCGTAGAAGCCTCCGTAGTAATCATCCCAAGTCATATGTTTCATGGCTGATACCTCATGCATCTGCCTCGCGACCTCACCATTGCAAGTCAGATACCAATGTCGCCTAAACATTTTTTACTACATCATGAATTATCGTTTTAAATAGTGCCCTCTGTACTGAGTAACGCCATTACAAAATCGCCACTATATTTGAACTCACTATAAAGCAATCTTGCTCCTCGATCCAGATGTGCTTTTAGATATTTCTGGAAGTAATCGTCATCCTTGATATGCTTTTTTTCAAACACCTCAATTATGCATTTAAACAGCGCATCCCATTCACCTGTTATAGTTTGCCTATTTAACTCTAGCCCATAATTATCGGTATGAAAATCCTGTTCATTCAACGGTTTCTTACTTTTAATAGACATTGATATGGCCAACTTGGAAAGGATAAAAGGTGCATAGTTTGTGCTTGCAGTGATCTCTTCAAAATATCTCATCGTCCGCTTAGACGTTCTTATTTTAAAAATCATATTATACCTCAAAGTAGGAGTTTTTCACCACTATCGTACGCTTATTATCTGTATTCTCCAACATATAGGTGGCCGCGATCTTATCTTTCATTATCTGTATATGCGCCGAGTTAATCTCCTCATTTGTAGAAAGAATGAATACTTGACTAGACAGTTTATTGAAAAAATACTTAGATATATTTTTTCTGTGTTCAGTATCAATTCTTGCAAAAGGTGTATCAATAATCAGGGGGACTTCGTGTCGCCCTAATTGAACCAGCGAGTGGTACAGTGCCATAATAAATATTTGTTTTTCACCATTAGATAAAGAAGATTGATCAACCCGAATAGGTAATACAATATGCGAGTCTGCTACTGACATACAATATGACTCCACACTTTCAATGGTCTTGTTTCCCGCTAAGCGATAAAGTTCCTGTAATGCTTCATTTCCTATTACTTCAATAAGCCTAGATTCGGAGCCTTCTGCTAAAGCACTCATTAATACTGAGCAAGGGATTGGTTCATGACGATATAAATAAATATTGAAATCATCATCAATTTTAATGTCATCAATAAACTGAGTTTTTCTCATCAGGGTCTTTATCTCAGACCTAAAGAAATTTTCGACTTTGGTAATTTGCTGTCGGTACAGAATGCCTTGAAGTTTGTCTAGCATTACAATCGCACGCACTGAAATGTCATTAATAGAGGCTTTTTTTAATTCAGATTCCAATTTCAGCCGGCTTTTTTCTAAAATCAACTCCTCTTGCTGCACGATCTTGGTCTGTGCTGTTAATGCTTGTTCTAACTCTACACGATGCCCTAAAAGTTCACTTTTCTTCTCAAATAACGCTGCACGCTGCTTCATGTATTCTTGGACTGTTGAAATGCTACTGTTTTCTAATTCCTGACGTATTTTTGCAGAAAGAACAATTGACTTTTTGATGGCACGCTTACATTTCGCAATCTTTTTTACATCAAAAGATAAAATTACTCCAATTTGGGAAAGCAGTAATGCACTCTGTTCTAATGAGAGGGCAAGAATCTGATGTTCCGCACTACCATACTGCGAGAACGCAATACTCTCCAATTTATTGGTTTGGTCCCCGAGCAACTTCTTTATTTCTGGAGAGTTTAGAACTTCGCAGAAATTGTGATATTTTTGGTCGTTACCTTCTTTTACAATTTGTCGTTTTACTGCAGCAATCTCTTCTCTAATCATCAGAAAGGGGAGCATTTCGTTTGCCCATTTGCGAAGTATGGTATTCCATGATTCGCGTTTTTTTTCTTCCTCTTTTAGCAGAAGGACCTTTTCGTTCCATTCTTCTTGGCTAATACCCCCTTTTTGGGTATAAGACTTCTCTAATTCTGCTATGTCTGCCTCACATACTGAAATAGTATCTTCACATTTAGAAAGTTCTTCAGTAAGTGAAAGGTATGCTTGACGGGCGTTTTCTGCATTTTGCTTTGCCTCCCAATATATATCAAGAGTTGGCGCAGATGCAGAAGTACCCCCACTAATTCTTTTAAAATTGCGGCGCATAATATCAAATGTATCATAACCGCATAGGGTTAAAAAGGCTTCTTTGATACGAGTATTACTGCCTTCATTCATGAAGAAATCAGCGATTTTTTCTCCATCAAAAAAGTAAAGATTAAATAGTTCTGGTGGAATCAAAGAAAGAATATACTTTTCGAAGTCAGCTATTTCCTCAGGCAGAAGTTTTATATAATTTTTGCTGACTGAAAAAGTTTCTGTCAGGGAATCAGATAAGTGCCACGAGCGAACAAGTTGGTACTGATCTACATCCCGTCCACTACTAAGAGAAATCTTCATAGAAACATAAGCGTCTGCAGGTTTAGACATTTTTGCATTATTGTTGATCAATTTGGTTATTGCACGGATATAGTAAGCGTTATAGTTTTTATACCCCATACTCATATATCCGTATAAGCAAACGCGCATTGCAGTAAATAAAGTAGTCTTCCCCGCACCATTTTTGCCGCCGATTAAAATAATATTACGCTCCGAAGTTGAATTTGTATCGAAAGTCGTTTCACCTTCATATGAGCCAAAATTATTTAAAATTATGCTGTCAATTCTCATACTGCAGTCCCTTCTCGATACTATTGAAATGGAGCCATCCTTGATTAATGATCTTATCAAAAGCTTTGGTTACCATAGAACTACGAGTGTAATTTTTATTCTCTTCAATTTCAATTATTAGTTTTGCAATCAACTCAAATTCTACATCACATTCTTTGCAAAGTTTCTGTATTTGTTCGATTACTTCGGGCTCAAATACCGCTACTTTATAACTATCCCACGGGAGACGTTCCCCCTTAATTTGATAATATGTATCTACAAGACAGCGTCTAGTCAAATCGCCTTCGCTATCCCAAAGCATATCAATATATTTTAACTCTTCTATTGTAATCAACGATAATCCCATATCAACCTCAAGTTTGAGAAGACGTCTGAGCATTTCCTGCCTCGTTTCCATTGTAAATGGACCAAGGCCTAAAGAGCCGTCTGGTTTACGATAAACTGCACCATTTCGACGCTTTGTTTCCCGCGCAGATGGAGTGGCTCGCATTTCAAGCAGCCAATCACGATAATCACGCAAGGGACGTAGCCAAGCTTCACCACGATCAATAAAAGCTTTTAAGGATTTGTCTTCTTTTACCATTGTGCAAATCCAGCAACCAAATCTTGAGTTCCCTGTGACAGGAATTTTTTCTTCGTCTACTTCACCGATAACACTTTGTTCTTCACCTAGGTTTTCTCCCTGATATAGGGAGAAAAGATATTTATTATCCGAACCCCAAGGTGTCTTCGCGTCTCCTTTAAGGAGAAATTTCCACACTGCCTCATTAGGGATCTCGGTCAATGGATTGTAGATATATGCATTTTCAATGTCTTTATGTGGTACTAGTAGTTTCCCCTCAATTTCTCTTGCCCTAATGTTGTTTGCTCTGTAAGTACTTTCAGCTTTGCGAACCCCCAGGAGTAGGATTACCTCGCCATTATTCTTTATCGTTTCCAAAGTATATGCATTCATAGGGTGAATTTTCAACCGCTCTGTGCACCACCGAAACCCTGGCGGTTCTGGGGTAGGATATCCAAGTCCTATGACCTTTGTCCAGAATGTATCCTCAACTTTTGGATAAATAATATCAGCTCTGATATTAAGCATAGACCCATTCATATTTATCATTTCGGACATGCGATGCATATAATCACGTACAATCGGGTTTTCCACCAATGTATCCGAGGAAACTATATATACTGTTTTATTTCTTCTTTCCTCAGGCATTCGTTGTAGCATTTCCATCACTAGACAGACCAATAGTGTTGAATCTTTGCCTCCGCTAAAACCGATCATCCATGGACGTCTGTCGTGTTGGTATACTATACTCATTTCCTGAATTATATCTTCAAATACCGCAAATTCTCCAGTATATGCCATATTATATCTTCTCCATTAATTGTTTTTCTCTTTGACACTCTTCTTTTGTCAGGGGTAGTCCAATAAGCGATTTAATTTTTGAACAAGTCAAAGATATAGCTTCTTCACTGTTGAGGACTTTCCCATTCTCCCTAATTGCTCTACCAGACCAATCTTGATTGGAGCGTAGCCAATCAATTTGCCGGAGCATTACCAAATATTGAGACATATCATATTGACGATTATCATAAAAAAAACGACCAAGTTTACCAAAGGCACTAATAGTAATTGCAAGTGCTACTATATAATCCTCTCGTAATGCTTTTTTTGTCAAAGATTTGTCCAAAACCTCCTGCCATTCAACTATATTACTGGAAATTAATTCCCAGTAAGACAGTAAAAAACTCTCATCAGAAGAGTCACAATGATCCCCATGTAATATTTTTTGGTTTGCCTTGTACATCATATTAAGTGTAAAAAGGTTGGAAGAGTTTTTTCCGAGAATGTCACGCTCTTTATCAGTGAAACGATGGAAAAACGGAATAGTATCTATTATATTTTTTGTTGCTACTGCAATTTCATCTCTCGCATCGTATAAGGTTGCCAAAGAGTTTGAAGTTTTTACAGCGTGTTTATTCAAATCGGTAAACATTTGTTGACTTCTAGCTAAGCCTGCATCTTCAAAAAAAACCAAAGAGATCGTCTCATTTTCGAGTGAGGGATCCTCCTTCATAGCTGCTTCGATTGCAGCTTTTCTGTGTTGGCCATCATTAATGAGAAATATTGATTCCATGTCTACAATAAGAATTCCAACATCTCCATCATTATAAGACTCAAATCTGAATTCTCCGTCAATAGATGCAGACAATGCAGAAAAAACATAACTATCGCGGTTATTTAAAATATACTGCTTGATTTCAGGAATTCTAGATTCATTTATGCGACGTTGGGCTCTATATTCTGGCAAAACAACATCTTCCTCCGCCGGGAATAAACGAGGCAACAATTTTAATGGAACCATCGAAATATAATATTCACGACCTGCCTGAACACCTTTGACAGCGGGGAAATTATATGAGAATCTCATAACTACACCTCAAAAAGCACAGTATACTTAAGTATATACTTAAGTATACTGTGCTTTTCCGATTCTGTCAATGAAATTGAAACTAAAGGTCTTCGGATAGTAGCAAGTAGTCATCCGGTATACCATCTACATCAAGGTTTCTCCCCTCTACCGTAGATACAAGGAAATTTTTAATA
>CALXAZ010000087.1 GCA_944386395.1 uncultured Clostridia bacterium | reverse complement strand
CCTTAAACGTGCAGAAGCCATTCGCAACGGCGAATATGTCGATTCGCTGATGATGGCGCGTCTCAGACTCGATTAAAAGCATACAGGTGATAAAATCCCCGGCCTGCGGGCGGCACTAATAAAACAGCATAAGATTGTTTTCGGGAAACGGCGTAGCTTCGGCTATGCCGTTTCTCCGTTTTGCAGGCTATTCAGCAAGGATGCGGGAAGTATTCCTATAAGGTCATAGGAAATGTCAATCTGCTGTTCCCGGTACCCCTTCGACTTGTCCGGCGCGTGAACATATACCGCCTTTATCATGTCATTTAAGATAGCGGGCGTTAGCTCGTCCAAGTCAAGATACTTCCGCACCTTGCCGATAAACCTGTCAATGTTCTCTGCCTGTTCTTCCTGTTTTGTAATTTCTTCATTCCATCGCAACAGCTTTTCACGCAGTTCTTCCTGCTCTTGTTCGTAATCGTCCGAGAGCATCTGAAATCTGCTGTCAGATAATTTTCCACTTATGTTGTCCTCGTAAATACGCTTGAATAGGCGGTCAAGTTCTTCTATCCGCCGCTGGGCTTGCGTCAGTTGCCGCCGCTTTGCTGCAAGTTCTTTTCTCGCTTCGGCTTTATCTGCCGTAATATCAAGTATGACCGCACAAAGGTAACAGAGAATAATGCCAGGCCAGATTTTATTTTTCCAGGTATTGAGGCCTATCATGATGAACAATTTAGTACGGAACTGCTGACAATGCTCGGAGTAAAAAGCACCTGCAAGGACAGATGGCGGCAGGTCTTATCTGAAGCCGATCGTATATCTGAAAAACATTTGTTGACTTTTGAAGCAGCTATCAGTGTTAATCAGACACACGAAATGGAATATAACCATCTACAGCTCGTTGTACCAGAAGCAATCCATAAAACTTATACTGATACGCAACAAAAATGGCTGATGAATGTTGCTGATTTCATAGAAATGCTGATGTTCCGCCAAAGAGCGGTAACATGGCATTAGCTGACCCAATATGGATATAAAATCAAAAAAAGAACGCAGCCGGAACATGGCAAGGATTCGTTCAAAGGACACTAAGCCAGAATTGTTTATTCGTTCTCTGCTGCATAATAAAGGATATCGTTTCAGGGTAAATAACAAGGACATTTTTGGAAAACCCGATATATATTTTTCAATAAATCAGATAGCTGTATTTATACATGGGTGCTATTGGCATAGACATATGCAGTGTAAATATTCCTATACGCCCAAAAGCAACGTTGAGTTTTGGCAGACAAAATTCAGCGCAAATATATTACGTGATAAAGCTGTAAAATCACATTTACAGCATGAAGGTATCCGTATATTGATAATATGGGAGTGTACTATCAAAAAAATGATGAGGCACGAGGAATTTGCTGACTCTGTATTCCAAGAAATGATAGCCTTTTTTAACAATACAACCATAGATTATCAAGAATTATAAGACATCTGTTTTGAAAATAGTAAAGATGGGAAAAGCCGTCAAGGATAAACTTCACACTTCGCGTCCTTGACGGCTTTTCCCATCTTTGCTGTCGGGTAATCAAGAAGGCGCAAACGGACAGACCGCTTGCGCCCTCAATCCATGATGATTGTTACGCAATAGGTAGTGGTAGAGCCTTGTGCTATGCGGCTTTGTAGGCGCAAAACAAAAGCAATAGGGACTTCATATTCCTACCCTTAAAAATGGCGCTCTACTGCGTAATCTGTCCGCACCTCAAAAAGCTAATATCTAAACTTAAATATGAGATTAAAAAAAGTTTTAGTTTGACTATTGACTTTTTTAAAGTTGCGCATTATAATAAGCTCATAGAATAAAAGGAGGTATGGCGATGGCAAACGAAAAGAATACATCAGAAAAAAAACCTCGGGAGAAAAGTGCACTTTATCCAGCAATTACAATATCTGAGTGCTATGAATTCATCAGACAAATAGATTCTCTTGGGGGAAAAGCTGTACCTTACGCCAGCATATTGGGACTTCTCGGGTTGACCAGTCCTACCACAAAATCCTTTCAAAATAAGATTAGCGCATCTAAACAATATGGCTTTATTACAACTGGAAGCAGTACGGCGCAGCTTACTGATATAGCAAAGCGTATTCTGTACCCTTCAAACGGAGAAGCTGAATCTAAGCAACTCCTTGTTGAATCGTTTGGGAATCCTCCGCTTTATACCAAACTAATAGATCGATTCAAGGATAAAGTAGTTCCACCCAAAAGCCAACTATCTAATATTTTACTTAATGAGTATCGTATTATAAAGCAAGTAAAAGATAACGCTGCCGAGTGCTTTATTGAAAGTGCATCTTATTTGGGACTGTTGCAAAATGGGGTTTTGTGTTTTGACTTAACCGAAGACAAAGAATTGTCTGATTCAGATGATTGCTATGAGGAAGTTCCTGCGGCACAGTCTAGCAAACACGCCAAAAAAGAAATTAAGGTTGAGGAGCAGGAAACCGGATACAATTTTGAGATTCCTACATTAGGGAAAAAATCTGCCCGATTCTATATTCCGGACGGAGTTACAGAAAAGGACATAGATTATATCAAATTATATATTGAAAACATGCTACCTGTATTTTTAGAAAATCTGAAAGTTGAAATAAAACAAGAATAGCCAGCACACACTTCTGTGGCTGGCCCTCTTGTCAATCGGTAGATATGTGCCGACTGTACAATATACTGTAGCAAGTTATAGTATAGCATATTTAAGCGATTTATTCAAGAGGGATACACTTCTTTTTGAAAGGAGGTGCATCCATGGAAGATTATATCATCATATATACCCCTTACATAACCATAAAAGGAAGACGTATTTTCGCAAGCAGTTATGGTCTTAAGGCTTTTAGGTTATGTATCCCTAAAGATCGTTATGTAGCAAGATAAGGAAAACTGTTTCAGTCGTCGGCGCTGAAGCAGTTTTTTCTATAATAGTACTCTGACTAAATCATTGCCGACGTGGACATTTAAGGGTAGAAAAAACCTGTATTTATGCGGTTTACAGAGTGCAGAAATTATGGTTGCAATACAATACGCCTCGGAAGCTCAAAATTACTGTTCTATCGTTCCATGCGGTAAGAAAAAGCGGGGAAGACGTCAAATACTTCTTCCCCGCTTTTCGTGGCAATCCGTATGGCAGCTACCCTGTTTCAGTTAGTTGTTGACACTGTTTTATGAGTAGCTACAATTCGGCGCTCTTTTTACTTGTTTTTATCCCTCTCACGGATAGCAACACGGCGGACTTTCCCACTTATAGTTTTTGGTAGCTCACTGACAAACTCTATAACACGCGGATATTTATATGGTGCTGTATTTTTTTTAACATAATTCTGTAGCTCTTTGATGAGCTCTTCAGATGACTCATACCCATTTTGAAGAACTATAGTCGCTTTTACGTTGAAGCCGCGTACCGGGTCTGGTATCCCGGTAACTGCAACCTCAAGCACCGCAGGGTGTTCTAAAAGGACACTCTCCACTTCAAAAGGTCCTATACGATAGCCCGAGGACTTTATGATATCGTCATTTCTTCCTACATACCAGAAAAAGCCTCGCTCATCTCGATACGCCGTATCTCCGGTATGATAAAAACCATCATGCCATTGCCTTGATGTATCTTCAGAATTTCTGTAATATCCACGGAATAGCCCCCTTGGGCGATTCAAACTGTCTTTTGCCCTGATACATATCTCCCCCGTCACACCCGGGTCACACTCATCCCCATTTTCGTCGAGAACCTTTACATCGTATCCTGGAGTAGAAAGACCCATAGCACCCGGTACAGGCTCGGTAAACGGATATAAAGTAGACAAGCAGAGAGTCGTTTCGGTCTGACCAAAACCTTCGTATATCTTCAGCCCTGTTGCCTCATACCACTTTTTAAAGATTTCAGGACTCAGCGCTTCTCCAGCAGTACAACAATGGACTAGCGATGACAAATCATACTGTTTGACATCATTTTGAAGCATAAACCTATACATAGTAGGAGGGGCGCAGAATGTGGTAACCTTATATTTTTCAAGTTTCGATAGTATGTCCGCACCATTAAACTTATCAAAATCATAAGTAAAAATCGCACTCTCACCAAACCACTGACCATACATCTTTCCCCAAAGGGATTTCAGCCATCCTGTATCTGAAATTGTGAAATGCAAGCCTCCATCTACAACACGATGCCAAAATACACCTGTCTGAATATGCCCAAGCGGGTATGTGAAGTCATGAGCAATCATCTTTGGATAACCTGTGGTTCCAGATGAAAATGACATCAACATGGTGTCATTTGCCATCGGATTTTCTTTTCCCACAGGGCGCATCCATTCATCAGACGCGGCATCAAACCCTGCCTCAAAATCAATCCAGCCCGGTCCAGCATCCTTATGCTTTGTAACCAGCTTCATCTCCACCGTAGTACACTGGCTCTCCCCTTCATCGTAGTGCTCAGTGCAATCCCCATCTCCAGTTATAACAACCGCCTTAATACTTCCTGCATTGCATCTGTACACATAGTCCTTCGCTGTGAGCATATTTGTCGCTTGGACAGCAACAGCACCGATCTTATGCAGACCCTGCATGCAGTACCAGAAAAGATAACTTCTCTTAAGTACAAGCATCACATAATCGCCCTTTTTTATTCCCAGCGATTTGAAATAGTTTGCCGCTTTATTTGAGCCAAGCATCATATCTCTAAATGTTATACGCTTTTCCTGTCCATCATTTGAAACCCAGAGCATTGCCACCTTGTCCGGCTTCTCTGTTCCAAGCTTATCGAGCACGTCATAAGCAAAATTAAAGTCCTCTTTCCACTGCAATTTGTACGTACTCTGAAGTTCTTCCAAAGTAGAAAAATCATCTCTGCTTTTTCCTACATATTGTTCATATATCGCCATTGGAGTCTACCCTTTCAAAGAAAATTAGGTCAGTTCATAACAACAGCGAGAAACTTTGCCGGCTCATTATTAAGCGCACGCATTGCATGCGGAACACCCGAGTCAAAATACACGCTGTCCCCCTCTTCAAGAATATATGAAATCTCGCCTATGTAAAACTCCATGCTTCCAGAAACCATATAATTAAACTCCTGCCCATCATGAGCATGCAAAACAGGCTGTTCCTCTCCGTCCTTCGGAACAACAGTCACAAGGAATGGTTCCGCTTTCTTGTTTCTGAAAGTAAATGCCAGATGTTTATAATCATAGGCTGCGCGGCGCTGCACACTGTAACCATGACCCTTTCTGACTACTGCGCAGGTCGAAAGCTTTGGTGATTCCCCACTCATTATATCCAGAACATCAACATCAAGTATTCTTGCTGCATTATAGAGAAAGCTAAACGAAAAATCTTTCTTTCCCTCTTCATAATCCAGATACTCCTGCGTGGACATCTCCATTTTCGCCGCCATTTCATCCGGAGTAAACTCACAAATATCTCGCAGAGCCGCAAGTCTTTGACCTATATCCCTGAGCTGCTCTGTCATCTTATCCGCCTCCCTCATTTTCCCGTTTCATATAGATTTAGATTTATATGGGCGGCAGATAACTCATACCCACCGCCCAAATTATCAGCCCTTATAGTTATAACCTATATTAATAGCTTTAAGGTTAAAATCGAAAAGATTTTTGTGTTTTGCTGAAATAACCTTCTCCATAGTCTTTTCCACGTCAGCATAATCTATTGCACCGCTCTCTTTTATCAGTTTGCCAACCATAATCATATTGGCAAGCCCGTTGAGTTCCTCATCAGAGGCAAGCTGTGTTGCTGGAATATAATGTACCTCCACATCAGAGCGGATCACCTTCCTGCCGATAAGAGAGCTGTCCACAAATATCTGTCCACCAGAAACTACTGCATCCTCATATTTATCGAGTGACGGAAGGTTCATTGCTATAAGAATGTCCGGATTGTTGACTATCGGAGAACCCACAGGGCTGTCGCTGAGAATAACGCTGCAATTCGCAGTGCCTCCACGCATCTCCGGACCATATGAGGGAAGCCAGCTCAGCTCCTTCCCCTCCATAAGCCCTGCATACGCCAAAAATTTACCAGCAAAAAGAATTCCCTGACCGCCAAACCCAGCTATCAATATCTGCTTTGTGAAGCTCATTTGTCCGCCTCCTCTGCATATTTATCCTTGTATACGCCAAGCGGATAGTATGGTATCATATTTTCTCTGAGCCACTCCTGAGCCTTTTCGGGAGAAAGACCCCAGTTTGTTGGACATGTAGAGAGCACTTCAATAAGGGAAAATCCTTTTCCCTCAACTTGGTTCCTAAATGCCTTTAGAATAGCCTTTTTGGCATTATTTATATTCCTTACGCTGTCCACCGCTACACGCTCAAGATATGAAGCTCCATCCACCTGTGAAAGCATTTCGCATATTTTTACAGGGTAGCCTACAGTCTCAACATTTCTTCCATAAGGAGATGTCTGCGTTATCTGTCCCGGAAGCGACGTCGGGGCCATCTGACCACCTGTCATGCCATAAATCGCATTGTTTACAAATATAATTGTAATATTTTCCCCACGAGCCGCAGAATGGACAGTCTCAGCAGTACCAATCGCCGCAAGATCCCCGTCCCCCTGATATGTAAATACTATGTTCTCAGGATTTGCGCGCTTGACCCCCGTCGCAACCGCCGGGGCACGTCCATGCGCCGCCTGCACCATATCACACGCAAAATAGTTATATGCCATAACTGAGCATCCCACTGAGGCTATGCCGATAGTTTCCCCCGTTATTTTCAGCTCGTCTAGCGCTTCTGCGACAAGACGATGGATTATACCATGGGTACATCCCGGACAGTAATGGAGCACAGCATCTGTAAGAGCCTTCGGCTTTTCAAATACGACCATTATTTGCTACCTCCAATTTCATCAGCTTCCTTTATCTTTGCCACAACTTCTTCCGGGGTCATAATCACACCACCTGTTCGGTTGCACAATAAGACAGGTCTTATGCATCGGGTTGCCAGCTCAACGTCCTCTATCATCTGTCCCATTGAGAGCTCTACAGAGACAAATGCACGCACCTTTTCAGCGGCATTTCTTAGCACAGCCTTCGGGAATGGCCAAAGCGTTATCGGACGGATAAGTCCCACCTTGATTCCCTGTTCGCGGGCAATCTTTATTGCATTCTTTGAAACACGGGCAGTGACGCCAAACGCAACAAGGCATATATCCGCATCCTCCATCATGTACTCCTCATACATGACCTCGTTTTCCTCTACTACCTTATAACGGGCATATCTCTCAAAATTGAACCGCTCAAGCTCTTCCGGCTGGAGCAAAAGTGAATTTATGATATTATGCGGACGACCTATGCTGTTAGGCTCGCGACTACCTCCCGTACCTGTAACTGCCCACGGCTTGTCATAGTGCGTTATCTCTCCCATATCAAGGCTTACCGGCTCCATCATCTGTCCCATCGTACCGTCTGCCAGTATCATAGACGTCATACGGTACTTGTCCGCAAGGTCAAACCCCTTAAAAGTAAGACTTACCATCTCCTGAACCGAAGCAGGAGCAAGCACAATCATATGGAAATCCCCATGTCCACCGGCATGTGTCGCCATAAAGTAGTCAGACTGTGACGGCTGTATTCCGCCAAGCCCCGGACCTCCACGCTGAACATTTACAACAAAGGCAGGCAAGTCGCATCCGGCAAGATATGAAAGCCCTTCGCTCTTAAGTGATACACCAGGGCTTGAGCTTGATGTCATCGCCCTCTTACCTGCCGCTGAGACTCCTATTACCATGTTAATAGCCGCAATCTCACTTTCCGCCTGAAGAAACACCCCGCCAATCTGCGGCATACGCTTTGCCATGTATGCGGCAACTTCTGTCTGCGGAGTTATTGGATATCCAAGATAATGACGGCAGCCTGCCATTATTGCAGCTTCAGCAAGCGCCTCGTTGCCCTTCATCAAAACTTTTTCTGCCATTTTTCTCCTCCTACTTCTCTACTGTTATGACGCAATCGGGGCACATTGTCGCGCAGAACGCACAAGCAATACACGCGCTCTGGTCGGTTATCTCCGCAGGATGATACCCCTTTGTATTTATCTTGCCATGCGACAGGCGGACAATTTTTTTGGGGCAAGCCCCTACACAGAGCCCGCATCCCTTACATTTATCAGTATCAAATGTTACCTTTGGCATATGTATATCCTCCTTCAAGGTCTATAAACTTATATTGACCATTCTCGTTTAAAATGAATATCTATTGCCCATACATTTTCAAGCTTTTTTTGCACCTCTCCTGATATATCACGCCTTACAGAGGTGAGTTTCACAGGTATCTCTGCAATTTTTGAAATTTCTTCTGCATATTCAACAGTTTCTAACACATCTTCAACTGTTGTCTCCATACCAAGGTTTGAGTTATTTACAACACCGGTAAACCTTATCCGGCAGGCACTTTCGATTTCTTCCATTACTCTTATGGTACTTTTTACATCTCTTGTAAGCGGACGATACTTGTTTATCACAAATAGCATCTCAAAGTTATTTTCTGCCTTTATTGCATCTGTATATCTTCCAAGCGCAAGCGCCCCTCTGTCATCTCCTCCAACATCTACCACCGCATACATGCTTTTGTCGTCTATCATCGTATACGCATCCGCCGGCAACGCTGGCAGATCAACGTTAGAATTTGCAAATTCAGAGGATATAAGCCTTATACCAACACCTTTAAGCTCATCCTCGCTATCCTTGGTTCGGAAATAGGGATTAACTATATCTAAATCCGCAATCGCCACATTTTCTTTTTCTTTTCTCAGCAGCATGGCATAGTTTACTGCCAGATTTGTTTTTCCGCTGCCATAATGACCTGAAAACAATGTAATCCGTTTAAAATCCATACCATGCACCCCCTTTTCAACCATAAAGTATTTAAAAAATTATATCAAACCATTTACCCTCTCGCAAGCCTAAAATATGACAAAAGAATATAAATATCAATCTTTAATTTTTCCGAAAAGGCTAATTAAACCCGGTGATAACCACCGGGTTTAATTGACTTAAATGCAGCATATCAACCTTTTGTTGGTGCTCCTTGCCTTGCCCTATCTGTAACTCCCTTTTCGTGCCATTTCCCGAAGTGGAAATACAGATATATTAGCGCTGCGCTGACCACCATTGAAATACCCATCGCATAAAACAGACCCATATAGTGATCAAGAACACCTACCCCAGCCGCTTTAGCCAAGTCGTATGTAGCATATTGACCAGCCGAAACAGCCGCATTAATTGCATTGTGAAGCGGACGAACTGCAATTAGATAAGCAATCGGTATACGTACAAACGTACTTACTATGCTCACGATAGCAGGAGCCATAGCAGCCCCAGCACCTCTCATAGCACCACCGACTGTATTGTTGAGTCCCATAAATATGTAGAAGAAAGCAAGGAACTTAATTCCGTTTTCTCCCATGTGAAGAACAACCTCGACGTCTGTAAACGCACGCATTATGAAAATACCAAAGAACCACAGAAGAACACCCATTACACCGCCAATTATAAGGCACATAAAGTTGGCAGCATGAACACCTTTTCTTGCTCTGTCCCTATCTCCCGCACCTATATTCTGACCAACAAACGTCGTTATTGCCATGCCGAGACCCATCATCGGCATCATGGCAAAACCATCAGCTTTCATAACTATCGTATTGGCAGCTATGTAATCTGAACCAAAATTATTCGCAAGACTCTGTATGATGACATTTCCCAGCGACATTGCAACATTCTGCACCGCAGATGGCAGACCCAGCTTTGCTATCATCTTGGTAATCGACCCATCGATTTTCATCATACCATGTAATGTGACCCTAACGCCATATTTGCCAGCAACCTGTCTCCATACCATTATTCCTCCGGCAACTATATGCGCTATAAGAGTAGCCCATGCAACACCAGCAACGCCCATATTAAACTGAATAACAAACAGAAGGTCAAGCACTACATTTGTCAAGCTGGAAATTATGAGCGAGTAGAGCGGCCATTTCGAGTCACCCATGCCTCGTACGATACCATTTCCTATGTTAAATGTCATGTTACCAAGGGTTCCGCCAAAAATTATCATCAGATATACGGTAGAATCCTCAATAATATTGTCAGGTGTACCAAGCAGTTCAAGCAACGGGCGGCTTAATAGCACTCCAAATATAGTTATAAACACACCAAGAATAAATGAGATTGTCATCGCGGTATTAAGTGCTCTCTCAAGCTTCTCCATATCTCCGGCACCCTTATACTGCGAAATAACGATATTCGCACCCATTGAAGCACCCATAAACAGCGCATTGAACAGCATCATTATCGGGAAGCTTACTCCAACCGCTGCAAGTGCATCTGATCCGACAAAGTTTCCGACCACTATCGAGTCAACCACGTTGTAGAGCTGCATGACAAGGTTACCCGCAATAATTGGCAGAGCAAACATCAGCAGCTTTTTGGCTATTGGTCCCTGCGTGAGGTCGCCTTTAGCCATAGCTTTGTTTTTGTCCATGTTAAGCCTATCTCCTTTTGAAATATATTATAATATTTACAGTTTTATATGATATTACAAAATCACTACATAGTCAACCTATTATTTTATTTTAACTAAAACTTTATTTTTTTAAATTTTTACAGTTTGAAATACTTTTATCTCTATATCAAAATAGGTGCTAAAAAGGTCCTGAATATTCAGGACCTTTCAGCTTTTTATACTTAGTCGTTAAAATATATCGTCTTTCCGGTTCTTGATGACTCATAGATAGCATCAAGCACTCTTGTAACCGTATATGCTTCTTCCGCCTTTACAAACAACTCGCCTTTGCCATTTATTGCATCAATAAATATTTTCGCCTCAGGCGTTATCGATGCACCGCCAAGCTGCATACCACCGCGCGGTGCCGGAGCTCCCAACTCAGCTATTGCCAGCTGCCCGGCAATAACGTTATTAAGCCTTACCTTGCCACCAGGCGCATCCAGTCCACCCTTAGTACCGCAAAGCAGAACCCAGGATGGCGTATCCGCCATATTGATAGCCCATGATGCTCTCAGATTTATAACAGCACCATTCTTCATACGAATAAAGCCAAACGCCGAATCCTCGACCTCGTATGTATCGGGATCCCATGCACCTCGGGTCTGTCCCTGCTCTTCCGGGCGGAGCAGCTTCCCTAGCTTTTCAAACGCAACACCAGTCACGCTCTCGACCTCATAATTCTGCATCATCCAAAGAGTTAAATCAAGCGCATGCGTGCCTATATCTATAAGCGGACCGCCGCCCTGCTTCGATTTATCAGTAAACACTCCGCGCGTTGGCACTCCCCGGCGTCTAATGGCAGACGCTTCAGCATAGTAGATGTCCCCTACTGTCCCTGCCTCCACCGCTTTTTTCATTATCTTATTGTACTCAAAATGGCGATACTGGTAGCCTATCGTTAGCAGTTTTCCGCTCTTGTCACGCGCCTCAATCATCTTTTTGGCATCTTCTTTAGTTGCTGCCATTGGCTTCTCACAAAGAACATGCTTGCCCGCCTCAAAGGCAGCAACCGTTATTTCACAGTGTGCGACATTAGGCGTCAGAACATGTACAGCATCGATCGTTGGGTCTGCCAGAAGGTCATGATAATCGGTATATACCTTTGCGTCCGGCGTTCCATATTTTGCTGCCGCAGCCTGAGCACGCTCGATAATAAGGTCGCAGAACGCAACCATATCCGCTTCATCAGCATTGGCTGCAACACCTGGAAAATGTTTGCTGTTGGCTATGCTACCACAACCAATAAAACCAAATCTCAATTTTGCCATTACTGTTTCCTCTTTTCTTTAAATTTTTCAGCAGCCCTTTATTTTATAGCTGAGCACTGCTTTTTATATGTATATATTACCATGTACTAAAAGTATATGCAACTGTTTTTTGATAACGCTTTCATTTCCTTTTTTGCAAAATTTAAAGCCCACAATGTTGAAAACTTACCAAAACACATGTCAACACCATGTCCCAAAATGAAAACTGCCTCTATCCTATACTATCTGTCTTGACATTTTTCTTTTCTGCATGTAGCATATTATTGGCAGTAATAATACCCACGGAGGTCAATATGTTTACACAGCAGACTCTTGACTTTATGTTTGAAAACAGAATAAATAATTCCAAAATATGGTTTGAAGAACACAGAGGTGATTACGAAAAATATCTTCTTCATCCTTTTCAGGCGCTTGTGGAAAATATAGCGCCTTACATGCTCGATATAGATCCGGAAATGGTGACAGAACCCAAGGTAACACGCACCATCTCACGTATACACCGCGACACGCGTTTTTCAAAGGACAAATCCAAATATCGCGATAGCATGTGGCTTTTTTTCAGGCGGGATAAAAAGCTCTATCCCAACTACCCATCATTTTTCTTTGAGCTTAGACCGGCATACGCATGGTGGGGCTGCGGCATGTATATGGCTGACTCCAGCTATCTCGAAAGTTACAGATCTCTGATACTGAACGGCAACAAATCATTCAAAGAGGCGCAGAGAGCGCTTAAAAAGCAAGATAGGTTTACTTTTGACACCGACGGGGCATACAAACGTTCTAAATATCCCGATATGTCTGCCGAGCTCAGGATATGGCTCGACCGCAAATCGGTATACATGATGCACACCGAGGAGGATCCGTCTACCTGTTTTGGCGATGGATTACCGGATCGGCTTATTGCTGATTTTCAGCTTCTTGCGCCTCTATACCAGTTTCTCATATCCGTCTGCGAGCACAGGATAACTCCGGAGCGGACTTACGATATTCACAGATGACTATGGCTGAGATAATTATACTAATAATACTAGGCGCAATAATGCTTGGAACTTCAAAAAGCTTTCTCCGCCTTGGCATAAAAGGCATGTGTGCAGTAGCTATCCTTGCAGCGCTCGCTTCTGCTGGTCGGACTCTTTTTTTGTCTATACCCTCAGTGCAACCGGCATCTTTTATAATTATGATATGTGGCGCTGTTCTTGGCAATTCTGCTGGATTTTTTTGTGGCATCATAACCGCTTTTATTTCCAGCCTTTTTGCCGGCATCGGTCCCTGGACGATATACCAAATGTTTTTCTGGGGAATTATGGGATTGCTTTCCTATAAACCGATGAACGGAAAGCTGTATCTACGTATCACATACGGCTTCATATGGGGATTTATATTTGGTTGGGGGATGAATATGTGGTGGTTTCTAGCCGGAATGATGCCTCTTACTCCAGAAACTTTTGCCGCCTCCTGCATCTCAAGCTTCAGCTTCGACCTTGCCCATGCCCTTACCAATGCCGGGCTCATACTTGCGTTCTCCGGATGGGGTATGCGCCTTCTTCGGCGGTTACCTTTAACCCGTGGGGCAATTGAATAAAACAAATAAAAAAGCCGGTTAATATACCGGCTCTTTTTTATCTTTTCCACTTTTCCACAAGGTCGTTTATCTGTTCGGCAAATTTCTTTAGATCCTTGTTCGTCCCACCTCGGTTTTCCTTGATAACCTCGATAAGCTCCTGTCCAATAGAAATAAGCTTCTGATAAGCAGCAGATTCTTTCGGTTGGGCTGTTTTTTTCCTGGCTGGCGCAATACCGGTTTTTATTACCATACCACGCAGCAGATCATACTCCTCAGTATAGTCTGGCGCATGAGCCGATATCCCAAGTTCTTTTAATGTATCCACAAATTTGGGTACCACATCGATATCGCCATGCACTACAAATACATGCTGCGGCTTTGGGTTGACTGACGTTATCCACTCTATCAGACCATCCCGGTCTGCATGCGACGACATTCCCTGTAGCCGGACAAGTTTTGCGCGTACAGCAATTTCCTCGCCAAACATTTTTACACTTGTAGCTCCATTTAATAAATGCCTTCCAAGGCTTCCCTCTGCCTGATATCCAACAAAAACTATTGTGCTCTCTGGTCTCCAGAGATTATGCTTGAGGTGATGACGTATGCGGCCCGCATCGCACATTCCGCTCGCAGATATAATCACTTTGGGCGTCATGTCGAGATTGAGCTGTTTCGACTCTTCAGACGTCCGACTGAGCCTTAGACCAGGGAAGGTAAACATTGCCACACCATTTTCTGCAATTTCCTTTGCCGCTGCGTCAAGATATCCCGTCAGATCTCCCGAGTATATCTTGGTTGCCTCTTCTGCAAGAGGGCTGTCTATATATACCGGAAAATCGGGAGCATATTTTACAAGCCCCTGCTCTTTCATCTCGCGTATAAAATAGAGTATTTCTTGTGTTCTTCCGACAGCAAACGATGGTATTATGACGTTTCCACCTCTTTGAAACGTGTCATCAATTATTTTTGCAAGCTCCTCCTCATACGAAAATGTCTCGCTTTCATCGTGATTTCTGTCGCCATATGTGCTTTCCATAACAACATAATCAGCCGTATCAACAATGGTCGGATCACATATTATAGGCTGATTTTTGTTGCCTATATCTCCTGAAAAAACTATTTTCTTTTCTATTCCATTTTCTACTGCCCATATTTCTGCATATGCCGAACCAAGAAGGTGCCCTGCGTCCCGGAATCTCAGCTCAACATTGTCTGTCACCTGAAGTATCTCCCCATACTCAGCGGTTTGAATAAGCCCCATCAGATCATCCACATCGTTGAGAGTATACAGTGGCTCAACAACTTCTTTCCCCGCTCGCTTACCCTTCCGGTTTTCCCACTCTGCATCGCTTTCCTGTATATGTGCACTATCACGGAGCATTATAGATAAAAGCTCACCTGTAAGTCTCGTACAAAGTACGGTTCCTTTAAATCCACGCTTGACAAGAAGCGGCAAACGACCTGAATGGTCAATATGCGCATGAGTAACTACCACGTAATCTATATCTACCGGGTCAAAGGGAAGCTGTTCGTTATCCAGTTCATCACGCCCCTGCTGTAATCCGCAGTCGATGAGTATTTTGGTCCCTGCTACCTCAAGACAATGGCAACTTCCAGTAACCGCTTTATCCGCTCCGAAAAAACTAAGTTTCATGCTCTTCCGCCTTTCTCTCATTATGGTTTAGTGTTGAGGCGCCCTGCGTCTCAATTTTCAAACTGTAATTGCTAAAATTTTGCCGTTCAGCATCATATAAAGCACCTTTTCTCATTCTTTTATTGCCGCTATAATATCTCTTTCTATCGACTGGTCTACCCTATGCCGGAATCTCCCATTCGAGATGTCTTCATCAACAGCAAAACCAGTATCCGCAAGGATACTTTGAAGTATTTTCATATCGGTGGTATTCGCATTATATGACAATACTGCACTTCCTCCGCGCTTTAATACTTTTCTCCATGCTGCGATTGCTTTTTCAAGCAGCGCTTCAGCTCCTCTGATCCTTCTTCCACTTACGTGGCTTGCATGCTGCACGCCATATGGCAAATCTGCCACAATCATATCAACACTATTCTTACGTATGAAACCATCCAGGATCACAGTATCGCCATGAAAGAACCTTATTTCTCTTGTGTCGCCCGCATCCCAGTCCGACCTTACAGTAGCGTAGCTCACCGATACAACATCTGCAATTTTTCTTCCTGAGCCATCGCTTCTTTTTTCTACCGTCCTCTTGTGCTTGTATCTACCACGCTCCAGATATTTAACAAAATAAACTTCTGATTCGTGGCTCCATCGGTCATTTGTCTCCACTCCCTCCGCAGTCCAGCCCCTTATCGCCGCCTCGAACAGAGTGGTTCCCCTTCCTGCCACAGGATCAAGCAAAACCGGCACATCTGTCTCTGTCTTGCGTATGCTGTCCGCCAGGTTTACAAGCAATCTTGTAAAAAGCTCATTGGTTTTGCCCGTATATTTCAATATGTTATTCAAGTTATCAGGAAGTCCTTCAAATTTTTTCAGTTCCTGAGGCTTAAGAAGCCCATTACCGTATTCTTCAAAAGCAGCTGCAATAAATGATGCTTTTGAAAAAATTTCGACAGGGATGGGATTTGCAGATTCGGCACATATATACTCCACCCCACAAAGCGTCTCCGGATATGCTTTTACATCCGCTTTTCCAAAAAGCACTCTGAGCTCTTCAGCACCTATATTTAATGTGTTTTCTATGAATATTCTTCCATGAGACGGATTTATCATAAAATAATATTTCATAAAATTCTCCAAAAAAAGACCGGGGAAAACCCCGGTCCTGAAAGTTTAAAGTTTCTTTTCAGCAGCCAGAGCCGCTGCAACAACATCAGGGTCGCTGTCATGCTCAGCCATATGCTGCAGATGTGCCTTGCCTCTTTCGTTACCCATTTCTCCAAGAGCTGTTGCCACTGCAATACGCAGGTTTTTGTCAGCATCGCGAATATGCCTGACAAGGCAATTATATGTCTCATCATTTTTTATGGCAGGAAGCACCTTTGCTGCTTCGATGGCAAGGTCTATCTTCTTTCCATCAATAATCTTGATAAGCTTTTCATACTTACCTTTTTCCGCAAGAGATTTTACTTTTTCACTGTTCATAATGTTTTTCCTCCCAAATAAATAAACTGCAAAGCAATTTGTTGATAACCAATAAAACTTATTTCTAGTATAGCTCATTTCTTATAAACTTTCAAACCTTTTTGTGGTGTTTTTGACAAATTCACAAAAAGTTTACATTTAACTTGTTTTAACTTTTTTTCAAAAATTTATTTTATCTTTATCGTGCTTTACTTTTTTTGCTGGCTGTGTCATTATTATATTATATAACCTTGTCCGTCTGTATAAAATATAAGCAGGGAGGGATGCTTTTTGAACAGAGAAAAAGTTGAGCAAAGACGTATGTTTTTGATAAACCTGGCATATTTTTCTGCGGTTATCCTTATTATATTTCTGGCGTTTAAATAATTAATAGGCTGGCTTATGCCATTCATAATAGTCTTTGGTATCGCTGCAATATCCAATCCCACTATTATTCAAAAAAAAAAAAAA
>CALXAZ010000086.1 GCA_944386395.1 uncultured Clostridia bacterium | reverse complement strand
ATTATCGCAGAAGAGCTCGGAATCCCGCTCTCCAAGGTGTACGGCATTGCAACATTTTATGCACAGTTCACGCTTAACCCGAAGGGGCAGACACAGATAAGCATCTGCATTGGTACTGCCTGTTATGTAAAGGGTTCTGGCGATATACTTAGTAAAGTATGTGAAAAGCTCGGATGTGCTGCAGGATCAATAACAGAGGACGGAAGCTTTTCTGTTGACGCAACGCGCTGCATTGGTGCCTGCGGACTTGCTCCTGTTATGACGATAAATGAAGAAGTTTACGGAAGGCTTACTGTCGATCAGGTTGACGGGATCCTTGCCAAATACACAAAATAATGAAAGAATTGTCCTTGAATGTGCTTGATATAGCACAGAATTCTGTATCTGCGGGTGCGAAGAACATCGTAATCGAGATAAATGAACTCGAGAGCAAGGACATCGTTGAGATCATCATTACTGATGACGGGTGTGGAATGAGCGAGGAATTTCTCGCGCGCGTCACAGATCCGTTCACAACAACGCGGACTACCCGAAAAGTTGGTATGGGAATACCTCTTTTGAAGATGGAAGCTGAAATGGCAGGCGGAAGCTTTTCTATAGAAAGCGAAGTCGGGAAAGGCACTCGGGTATATGCGAGCTTTGGACGGTCTAACATCGATATGCCACCTCTTGGGGATCTGACGGGTACGATAATAACCCTGGTCCAGGGGAGTCCGGATATAGATTTTATTTACAGGCGGAGGACCGACAAGGGTGAGTATGAATTTTCGGCGGCAGAGGTGCGGGAAGCACTTGGGGGAGTTCCGCTAGATACGCCGGAAGTGCTCGTGTGGATACGAGAATATATCGAAGAAAATGAAAGTAATATCTTATGAGTATTTGGAGGTGCCAGATAAATGAAAAGCATAGCTGAGCTTCAGGCTATTCGTGACAAAATGCAAAAATCAATGAATATGCGCCGTGACAGCGATGATTCTATTCGCGTCGTAGTCGGCATGGCAACCTGTGGTATTGCGGCTGGAGCACGTCCGGTGTTGGCTGCGATAGTTGATGAAGTGGGTCGTCGCAATCTTCAGAATGTAAAGGTTACCCAGACTGGCTGCATAGGTGTTTGCCGGCTTGAGCCGATTGTTGAGGTGTTTGAACCGGGTAAGGAAAAAGTAACGTATGTAAAGATGACTCCTGAAAAGGCACAGAGGATCATTTCTGAGCACGTTGTAAACGGTAGAGTCGTTACTGAATATACAATAGGTGCGGCTGAATAAGGGAGGAAAAAAGAATGAATTTTGTAAGATCTCACATTCTGGTCTGCGGAGGAACAGGATGTACATCTTCTAAAAGCCCGGAGATTATAGAGGAATTTAATAAGCAACTTGAAGCCAATGGTCTTAGTGATGAAGTAAAGGTGGTCCAGACGGGGTGCTTTGGTCTTTGTGCTCTCGGACCGATAGTTGTTGTCTATCCGGAAGGCGCATTTTATTCGATGGTAAAGGTTTCGGACGTACAGGAAATCGTTGAAGAGCATATACTTAAGGGAAGGATTGTCTCTCATCTTCTGTACCATGAAACAAAAGCTGCCGACAATACGGTAAGTTCGCTGAATGATACAAACTTCTATAAGAAGCAAAAGCGTATCGCTCTGCGCAACTGTGGTGTAATAAATCCTGAAAATATAGAAGAATACATAGCATACGATGGATATCAGGCATTGGCTGCCTGCTTGACGGAAAAAACTCCGCAGGAGGTAATCGACATAGTAAGCGCATCTGGTCTGCGCGGTCGTGGAGGCGCCGGCTTCCCGACAGGAACTAAGTGGAAGTTTGCTTCTGCTGAAAAGGGTCCGATAAAGTATGTCTGCTGCAATGCTGACGAAGGCGACCCGGGTGCATTTATGGATCGTTCAATTCTCGAAGGAGATCCACACAGTGTTATCGAGGCTATGGCAATATGTGGTTATGCTATTGGTGCAAACCGTGGTTATGTATATGTACGCGCGGAGTATCCGATAGCTGTACATCGTCTGCAGATTGCGATTGATCAGGCCCGTGAATATGGGTTCCTTGGTGAGGATATATTTGGTACAGGCTTTGATTTTGACATAGAGATAAGGCTTGGTGCCGGTGCATTTGTGTGCGGCGAAGAGACAGCACTTATCAAGTCTATCGAGGGAAATCGTGGTGAGCCACGTCCGCGTCCTCCGTTCCCGGCAAATAAGGGTATTTTTGGAAAGCCCACAAACAATAATAACGTTGAAACATATGCAAACATTCCATGGATTATAAACAACGGGGCAGAGGCATATGCTTCTATGGGTACAGAAAAGTCCAAAGGAACAAAGGTATTTGCGCTCGGCGGTAAAATTACAAATACTGGTCTTGTCGAGATACCGATGGGAACGACACTGCGCGAGGTCATCGAAGAGATAGGCGGAGGAGTTCCGAATGGCAAGAAGTTTAAGGCAGCTCAGACAGGTGGACCTTCGGGCGGATGCATTCCGGCAAGTCTGATAGATACCCCGCTTGATTACGAGAGTATGGCTGCTATTGGTTCGATCGTTGGATCTGGCGGACTTATAGTTATGGACGAAGATAACTGTATGGTCGACATTGCAAAGTTCTTCCTTGAGTTTACTGTTGATGAATCTTGTGGTCAGTGTACACCATGCCGTATAGGCACGCATCGTCTCTTGGAGCTTCTGAATAAGATAATCGAAGGTAACGGGACACTTGAAGACCTTGATACGATGGAAGAGCTTTGCCAGTACATGCAGTCCAGCTCGCTTTGTGCTCTGGGGCAGACTGCACCAAACCCGGTAATATCGACTCTTAGGAATTTCCGTGACGAATATGTTGCCCATGTTGTAGATAAAAAGTGTCCTGCCGGTGTCTGCAAGTCTCTGCTCAAGTATCAGATTATTGCCGACAAGTGCAAGGGGTGCACGGCCTGCGCAAGGGTCTGTCCGGTCGGAGCTATTTCGGGCACAGTCAAAAACCCGCATAGCATCGATACATCCAAGTGCATTAAATGTGGAGCTTGCATGAGCAAGTGTAAGTTTGACGCTATCATCAGGGCCTAAGAGGCGGAAGGAGAAAATAGAATGAGTAATGTACATGTAAAAATTAACGGCATTGAAGTTGAATGTCCTTCCGGTTCTACCATTCTTGAGGCTGCTCACATTGCAGGCGTGGATATTCCGACTCTTTGCTACATGAAAGATATAAATGCAATAGGCGCTTGCCGTATGTGTGTTTGCGAGGTTAAGGGGGCAAGAGCTCTCGTTGCGGCATGTGTTTATCCGGTAAGTGACGGGATGGAAGTTTTGACAAATTCTCCGAAGGTCATTGAGTCTAGAAGAATGACACTGGAGCTTATGCTTTCCAACCATCGTATGGAATGCCTCACTTGCGTTAGGAGTCAAAATTGTGAATTGCAAAAACTGACAAAGGACTATGGTATAGACGAAGTCAGGTTTGGCGATCCGAAGAATATAAAGCCGCAGATAGAACAGTCTACGGCTCACCTTATCCGTGATAATTCTAAGTGCATCCTGTGCCGCCGCTGCATAGCTGTGTGCAACTACAACCAGGGAGTTGGAGTTATAGGTGTCAGCGAGCGTGGTTTTGCTACGCATGTTACAAGCCCGTTTGAGCGTGACCTTGGCGAAATGGCTTGCATATCCTGCGGTCAGTGTATTTCCGTATGTCCAACGGGAGCCTTGACAGAGGTAGATGACACGGCAAAGATCTGGAAGGCTCTTGCCGATCCAACAAAGCATGTTGTCGTTGGCACAGCTCCTTCGGTACGTGTTGGGCTTGGAGAAGAGTTCGGCATGGAAATTGGAACAAATGTCGAAGGGAAAATGGTTGCTGCTCTCCGCCGCCTTGGTTTCGACGGAGTGTTCGATGTAAACTCAGCGGCTGACCTTACGATAATGGAAGAGGGAAATGAGTTCCTTGACCGTTTGCAGAATGGTGGAGCACTTCCAATGATGACTTCGTGCAGCCCCGGCTGGATACGTTTCTGTGAGCAGTATTATCCCGACTTTATCGACAATCTTTCCAGCTGCAAATCTCCACAGCAAATGTTTGGTGCAATGATGAAGACATACTATGCTGAGACGCAGGGAATCGATCCTAAGGATATCTTTGTCGTGTCGATAATGCCATGTACTGCAAAGAAATATGAGATCCGCCGTCCGGATCAAATGGCAGTTGACGGGCTTTGGGATATTGATGTGTCTATCACAACGCGTGAGCTTGCAAGAATGATAAACCGTGCGGGTATCCGTTTCACAGAGCTTCCAGATGAGACGTTTGACCCTGCGTTTGGTGATTTTTCTGGCGCTGGTGTTATCTTTGGAGCAACTGGTGGTGTTATGGAGGCAGCTCTGCGTACGGTAGTCGAAAAGGTTACAGGCGAAGAGCTCAAGGATCTTGATTTCCATGCTGTTAGAGGTATTGAAGGAATCAAGGAAGCTGAGTTTGATGTTGCTGGTACGATAGTCAAGGTTGCGGTAGTATCTGGCACAGCTAATGCAGCAAAGCTGCTTGATAAGATAAGAGCAGGAGAGGCTGAGTATCATTTTATCGAAATTATGTGCTGCCCCGGTGGTTGCGTCAACGGTGGCGGACAGCCGATACAGCCTGGCAATATCCGCAATTTCGTTGATCTTCGTACTGCGCGTGCTAAGGCGCTGTATGATGAGGATGCTTCTATGACGGTTCGTAAGAGCCATGAAAATCCACTTATGAAGAAAATCTATGCTGAGTATCTTGGAGAGCCAGGAAGCCACAAGGCTCATGAATATCTACACACGAGCTATACTGCGCGTCCCAAATATCCAGGACTTGAGGCTGATAAGTAAGATAAAAAAGGCGTACATAGAATAATGTACGCCTTTTATTTTTGCATAGAGTAGAGCAAAAGTATGATATAATATTTGTACTAAAAGCAGGAGGCGGTTAAATGAAGTTTAGTGAAATGAAATATGAGCGTGTGACGCTGGATAGTATACGGGAAGAAGCGAAAGGTATAATAAAGCGGCTGGCTAATGAAGGGAGCTATTTGGAGGCAAAAGAAGCATTTCTCGCATTTGATAAGCTAAATAGTAGAGTTTTTACTCAGGAGACGATTGCCTATATACGCCATTCTATTGACACTAGAGATGAGTTTTATGACGGGGAGATCCAGTATTGGGATGGAGCGGTTCCAGAGATACAGGAAATAGCGCAGCAATTTACAAAAGAGCTGTTAAAGAGTAAACATAGGGAAGACTTTGAAAAAGAATACGGCAAGCTTCTTTTTATTAATGCAGAGATGGAATTGAAAACATTTTCCACGGAGGTTATACCTGAGCTTCAGGAAGAAAACAGCCTTATTACAGAATATGATAAGCTGCTGGCATCCGCACAGATAGAGTTTGAGGGGAAAAAATTGACATTATCGCAGCTTACTCCATATAAACAGTCGGTGAAAGACAGTGTGCGTGAGGAGGCTTGGAAAGCAGAAGGGGCATTTTATAATGAAAACCGGGAAAAGCTAGACGAGTTATATGATAAACTAGTAAAGGTGCGCGATAAGATTGCAAAAAAGCTTGGATATCAGAATTTTGTAGAGCTGGGGTATTATAGGATGCAAAGGAACAGCTATACAAAGGAGGATATAGAACGGTTCCGAAAGGGAGTTATTAAATATATTGTTCCGGTCGCGTCAGAGATAAAAAAGAAACAGGCAGAAAGCAACAATAGCAATTACCCGATGACCTTTGCTGATGACGCTCTAATATTCAGAAGTGGAAATGCAAAGCCAAAAGGGACGCCGGAGACAATATTGGCTGCCGGTAAGAAAATGTATGATGAAATGTCAAAAGAGACGGCAGAATTTATAGATTTTATGTATGAAAATGAACTTTTAGATGTATTAAGTAAAGCAGGGAAATCTGGTGGAGGATACTGCACCTCTATCCCAGAATATAAATCTCCGTTTATATTTGCAAATTTTAATGGCACCTCTGGAGACGTTGAAGTTATAACTCATGAGGCAGGGCATGCATTTGCCGCTTATTTGGCAAGAAATATAGTACCTATAGATAACCAATCTCCGACTCTGGAAGCTTGTGAGGTACATTCAATGTCAATGGAAATGTTTGCAAGGAAATGGGCGAAAGAATTTTTTGGAGATGATACCGAAAAATATTTATATGGTCATCTTGCTGCTGCTATAACTTTTATACCATATGGAGCAATGGTAGATCATTTTCAGCATATAATGTATGAAAACCCTGAACTCACTCCAGAAGAAAGGCATAAAGTGTGGAGTGAGCTTGAGAGTGTATACAGACCGTGGATATCGCTGGGGGAGCTTCCGTTTTATAAAGATGGTAGAGGCTGGCAAAGACAGATGCATATATATCAGGTTCCGTTTTATTATATAGATTACTGTCTGGCACAGACAGTAGCGCTGGAATTTTGGGCTTTAATGCAAACAAACTATGAAGAAGCGTGGGAAAAATATATTTCATTTGTAAAAAAAGGAGGGACTGAAACTTTTTCCGAGCTTATTAGTTCAGCTGGAATGGGATCTCCGTTTGAAGGTAGCACATTGAGAGAAGTGTCAGATGCCGCACGCGGCTATCTTGATGAGGTAGATGTATAAACATATTGGAAAAAGATGCTATTGCAATTAATTTATTATGTTTTTGTTCTATTCATTTGAGAGTAGAATGATTTTCAATCTTCCGCGGAGCCTTCTGCGTGTCCGTACCGATGTAGTTTCCTATTCGAAGTTAGATACTTGATGCGTGTATTTTGACTGCAACACCCCTGTATAGATATTTATCTATACAGGGGTGTTTTGATGATCGTTTGTTTTTAATTAGAGAGGTTGTACCAAGAAGAACTCTTGTAGAAAAGTTATTCAACGGATTTAAGAGACTCTACCATACTTATTTTCATAAGATGTCGGTACATAACAAGGCTAACTATAAGCGCAAAAATTATTGTTATTGCTACCGACCAGATATAGCTTGGGAAATATACGGAGCGACCGAACATGACCATATCTATTTCTGCGGTTTCAACGACAAATTTTGTAAGCAAGCGACCGAGCCCAAGTCCTATCAAAGAACCAAGAATAGTAAGAACCATACTCTCTCGGAAAATGTAATCTGATACCTCTTTATCGTTAAAGCCTAGTACTTTTAAAGTAGCAATTTCACGTATTCTCTCTGTAATATTAATGTTAGTAAGGTTGTACAGAACGACAAAAGCAAGAGCTCCAGCAGAAATTATTAGCACAACGATTACAAGATCCAACACTTTAAGGGTTTCGGAAAAATCATTTGCGTTATCTGCCAGCAGAACAACTTGAAGCACATTCTTGTTTGTGAGCAGCTTTTCGGAGATGTTGTCGCATATGGCGTCCGATGCGTCGGCATATTTGCATAGATAAACATTGTATACAGGAAGCTCTCCAATTGTAGATTCATATAACTCTGAAGAAATATATACATAGTTCATAACATAGTTTTCAGATATTCCGGTGACCGGTATACATATATCCTCGCTTCCTTCAGTAGACAAAGAGATTTCATCTCCAATTTCGATAGCCAACGTCTTTGCCAGCTTTTCTGTTATTATTGCTCCCGAAGAGGTCAGTGGATAGTTTTCGTTGCCTCCTCGTGGATTAGTAACAATAAAATCGTTAAAATCGTCTGTACGCTCAGCAACCAGGAGAGTAATATCAACATTTACGTTTTCTTGTCCGGAAGTATAGCTTTTTTGATATGTGCGCATAAGTTTGGAGCCATCTCCAGCAAGAGCAATAGTCTCATTTATAAATGTAACATCTCTTTCGGTTATATCGTCATCAACAGCAACCATAGCATCGTAGTTCCATATGTGTTCATATTGAAGGGTGACGATATCAGATATAGAGTCGCGCAAGCCAAAGCCGGTAAGAGTGAGAGCAGTACATCCCGCAATACCAACTACTGTCATAAGCATACGTTTTTTATATCTAAAAATATTTCTGGCTGAAACTTTTTGACCAAAATTTAGCCGGTTCCAGATAAAACCTATCCGTTCAAGTAGAACACGCTTGCCATTCTGAGGAGCTTTTGGTCGCATTAACTGTGCAGGCATATGGAGTAACGCAGCGTAACAAGAGAAAAAAACGGTTATTGCTACGCATAGCATTGAAACAACTATTGAGCCTATGCTCAGCCCATACCAGAATGGAGTGATACTATATGGTATATTATACATTATACCATAAGCATAGATGATGACAGAGGGAAATAGCTTAAAGCCTCCCGCAAGTCCTATTAAAGCGCCTATCAATGTGGCACTGAGAGCATACGACATATATTTAAACAAAATACTTCCATTACTATATCCAAGAGCCTTTAAGGTACCTATTTGGGTTCTCTGTTCCTCGACCATTCGCGTCATTGTGGTGAGACATACAAGGGCCGCAACCAGAAGGAAAAATACTGGAAATATCTTTGCAATGTTGTCGATTCTTTCAGCATTTTGACCATATTCGGTGTAACCAGTGTTATCATTACGATCAAATACATACCATATTGGTTTTTTGAGATCATGCAGTTCGTTTTTTGCGTCCTCTATTTCAATTTCAGCATCGGCAATCTCCTGGTCGGATTTAGCTTTTTCGTTGTTAAATTCTTTTACACCGTCTTCATATTCGTCAAGACCTTCTTCGTATTCAGCAAGACCATCCATATAATCCTGCTCAGCCTGACGGAGAGTATTAGCCGCATCGTCTAGTGCCTGTTGGCCGGATAATTTCTGTTCAGTAAGCTCTGATTCTGCGGCGGAAAGCTGTTCGGTTCCGGTAATTAATTCAGAGTTGGCGCGATCAAGCTCTGCTTTTGTAGCATTAAGTATGGATTGAGTTTCGAGCACAGAGGACATAGCCGCATTATATTGCTCCAGAGCTGCAATAACAGCAGGGGAATCCTCTCCTTCGACAGCAATAAGCGCCTGTATCTGTGCATATGTTTCTTCGAGGTCTTCCTTTGCTGTCGCTAATTCAGCAAGACTGTTTTCATATTGCTGCAAACCACTTTCATACCTACTAGAAGCAGATTCGAGCTCGCTACGATTTTCCTCTAGCGTTTTTTCAGCATTTGCTATTTGCGCGTCAAAATCGTTCTGATTTTGTTCGAGCTCCTGCCAGCCTGAGGCAATATCTATTTCAGCCTGCTGTAATGTATCGAGTGCATCATCAAGCTCTGCTTTGGCATCATCGAGTTTTTGTTGAGCATCGGCAAGCTCCCTCTGCTGAGTCTCTTTTCCTTCAGCAAGCTCTTTTTCTGCGTCGGCAATCTCTTCCTCAGCCTCAGCAATAATACTTTCAAAGCGTTCTACCTCACGGCGGTCGGCAGTGTCTTCAAGGATCTCTGCCAGAGCATCTACTTTGTCGTTATACTCGTCAGAATATGCGGATAGCTCTCTAAGCTCGGGAAATGTTATATATATTTCTGTGTTATATTCAACAATAAAGTTTTCTTGGGGGATATATGCAAGAAGGCTTATTGAGCCATTTCCCAGGGTAGTAGTACCACGTGAGGTGTCAGAAACATACATGGGAGAGATAAACTTTCCGACAACCGTATAGCTAGTGCGGGAAAGAGTATCGGAAATATCATCATCTGTACCAGATTTGAATGTGATTTCTGTGCCAACAGGCACATTGATGTGCATGGTAGAACCGTCTACAAGGCACTCATTGGCAGACTCTGGCATACGACCTTCGGTAAGGATGAGCTTGTTCACTTCCATATTTTCGGGAAGCGAAAACACACGGCTGACAATGTCTGCGGAATCATAAGTAATCAAAAAGTCAGAAAAATAGGATGGATATACCTGTGCATCCGGGATTGCCTCAATTGCTGCGATGTCGTCTTTATCAAATCCATATGTTGATACAAGACGAAAATCCATCAGGTTTTGTTCGTTATAATAACGGTTTGCGGAAAGCCGCATATCTGGGTCGGTAGCCTTTACGCCAGCAAAAAAGCCTACACCTATTGCAATTATTGCAAGAATAGATATAAACCGGCTTATACTGCCCTTGAATTCTCTGAGCGTACTCAATAAAATGGATTTCTTCATTTACTCACCACTCTATCTCCTCGACATCTGTGGGATGTGGGTTTTTAACTATTTCTGCGACTTTGCTGTTACGAAGTCGAATAACACGGTCTCCCATAGGTGTAATGGCAGAATTATGTGTCACAAGTATAACTGTCATATTGTCTTTACGGCAGGTATCCTGCAAAAGTTTAAGTATCATTTTTCCAGTGCTATAATCAAGAGCGCCAGTTGGCTCGTCGCAAAGAAGAAGTTTTGGTTTACCGGCAAGGGCGCGTGCGATAGCTACTCGCTGCTGTTCACCTCCGGATAACTGCGCAGGAAAATTGTCCATGCGCTCGCCAAGCCCGACCTCTCTGAGTATAACCTCTGAGGGTATTGCATCTTTGGAGATTTGAGAGGCGAGCTCTACATTTTCCTTTGCTGTAAGGTTTGGGATAAGGTTATAGAACTGAAACACAAAGCCTATATCATATCTGCGGTAATTGATAAGCTCTCGGCGGTTGTACGAGCTTATTTTCTGTCCATCGACAATGATATCGCCACTATCACAGGTGTCCATACCACCGAGCATGTTCAAAACAGTCGTTTTTCCTGAGCCGCTGGGACCTACAATTACTGCAAATTCACCTTTTTCAATGTCAAAGTCGATGCCATCAGCAGCATTTATAACGACCTCGCCCATTTTATATGTTTTAATAACATTTTTTAGGGTAACAAAAGCCATATTTTGCCTCCTGAAATTTTTAATAATATATTCTACCTAGCAGGCGGGAAATTTCCGATATGCTTTTGTTACTGCGTCTTGCATAATCGGCAGCCTGCTCATCAGATATATGCCCGACCCCAAAATATTCACCATATGGCAGGATAAGTCCACAAATCGACGGAGAAGGGGACATCATGTAGCTCTCAGTAAGGGTTATTCCCGTAAACTTTTCTGCGTTAATAAGCCTAAAAATAGGGGCTTTCAAGCTGTGATCTGGAACAGAAGGATAACCTATTGCAGGACGGATACCTGTATATTTTCCAAGGAGCATATCCTCGATAGGTAGCTCGTCTTTTTCGTATCCCCAGAATTCCCTGCGTATACGCATATGCAGATACTCTGCAGCCGCCTCTGCAAGAAAACTTGCACATGACTGAAATAGCAGCGAAGTATATTCATCCATATCTTTTAGCGAAGAGAGATATGAGCCACCTCCGGCGGTTAAAGCAAAAAGACCAATATAGGACGGCTCTGTTTCGATGTAATCAGAAATACATTTTCCGCTTTCAGGATCCCGAAGGAATGGAAGCACAGTTGAATTGTCAACTATAACAGACCCTCCCCAGATATTTTCATCCGTTACTTTTGCGGGGAAAATACCAAATACGGACTTAATTTCAAGGAGATCTTCAGAATATATGCGCTCAAGCAGGGACTGTGTGTCACGGTAGAGAAGCGATGCCTCATGGCCAAACTTCTGTGACGACAATATGTCAGGGTAAGAGCCTTTAAGACCAAAGCTGTGGAAAAGGTATTCATAGTTAAAAAATTTACTGACTTCGGGGATAGGCAAGGTCAAAGGGAACACACCTAAGGAGGCGGGACTTGCAGTAAAGGTATTAAAGTTTTTTGAAAGTTTTTTGGGGTTTGGACGCGTTTCGACCGATCCAATATGTGTAAGCTCAAAGCCTTTACGAATTTTGTTGTACTTATCTTGAATATTTTTGAGGTAATTTTGACGTTTAGCTGGGTCTATTAGAGATTTTGCGCACTCTGCGGCGGACGAGGCATCTGATGTTCTGATTACACCACCAGAGTATAAAGGAGCAAGCTTTACAGCAGTGTGCTCTTCACTGGTAGTGGCTCCACCTACCATCAGGGGAATTGTCATCCCCCGCTCCTCCATTTCAGAGGCTACTTTTTGCATTTCTTCGAGAGAGGGAGTGATAAGTCCGCTCAATGCTACTATATCTGCATTTTCAGATAAAGCTCTGTCAAGTATTTCACTTGCGGGGACCATAACTCCCAAATCTATTACATTGAAACCATTACATCTAAGAACGATAGATACAATGTTCTTGCCTATATCGTGAACATCGCCCTTCACTGTGGCAATAACAATTGTTCCAGAAGATATTTGACCGTGCTGTTCATTTTCAAGACGTGGGGATAGGATATCGGTAGCTTGTTTCATAACTCGTGCAGTTTTGACAACTTGAGGGAGAAACATACGACCTTCTCCGAACATCTGACCCACAGAACGCATACCATCCATCAGAGGACCTTCGATTATATCTACTGGGCTGATGTGTCCAAGTTCAGCGAGATCTTCCTCTAGATGGCTGGATATTCCGTTTATAAGGGCGTATTTCAGCCTTTCTTCGACGGGAAGCGTGCGCCATTTTGGAGCATCTCTGTGTGATTGAGGAGAGCTCTTGCCAGAGAGATGCGAATGAGCATACTCGAGAAGCCTTTCTGCCGCGTCTGGATTCCTGTTCAAAATAACATCTTCAACAAGAGGGAGAAGCTCTGCGTCTATACTGTCGTATGGGAGAATCATCCCGGCGTTTACTATGCCCATGTCTAGACCTGCGTTAATCGCATGATAAAGAAATACAGAATGCATCGCTTCGCGTATCTGATTCATCCCGCGGAATGAAAAAGAGAGGTTGCTTATCCCGCCGCTTACTTTTGAATATGGGAGATTTTCTTTGATCCAACGGACCGCATTAATAAAATCAACAGCATAGCTGTTATGCTCAGCTATACCCGTAGCAACAGCCAGAACATTGGGATCGAAGATTATATCCTCTGCGGGAAAGCCATTGGCAGTAAGTAATTTATATGCCCGCCGACACACTTCGATTTTTCTCTCAAAGGTGTCAGCCTGTCCATTTTCATCGAAAGCCATTACAACTGCTCCCGCCCCATATTTTGAAATCAGGTCAGCCTGCCTTAAAAATTCGACCTCTCCGGACTTCAGAGAAATCGAGTTTACGATAGGCTTTCCTTGAAGTGCTTTCAAGCCTGCTTCAAGAACAGAAAAATCTGATGAGTCAATCATAACTGGAACTTTTGAGATAGAAGGCTCACTGCCGAGCAGTTTAAGGTAATGCTCCATTTCGTACCTTGCATCTATCATCCCATCGTCAAAATTTATGTCTATTATCTGGGCACCATTTTCTATCTGCTCGAGAGCGGTGCTGAGGGCTTCGTTATAATTTTTGCTTTTTATAAGCTTTTTAAATTTTGCAGAACCGGCAACGTTGTTCCGTTCTCCAATGTTTATAAAGTTCATTTCAGGCGAAAGTTCAACTGTTTCAAGACCGCAAAATATGCTTTTGTGTCTGTTTTGAGAGGGAATGCGGGGAGAAATGCCATGAAGTGCGGTGGATATTTCCCTTATGTGCTCAGGGGTCGTACCGCAGCAGCCACCTGCAATATTCAGAATACCGTCCCAGGCAAGCTCTCGTATAAGTGATGCAGTCTCTGATGGAGATTCAGAATAATTGCCATTTATATCGGGCAGACCGGCATTAGGATGAATACTTATGAAATATGGAAATTCCTCTGCAAGCTCACGCACAAGAGGAGAGAGCTCTCTGCATCCAAAAGAGCAGTTAAGACCGATGGAAAGAATGTGCTTTCTAGGAATGCTGTAAAAAAACGCTTTGAGAGTTTGACCGGAAAGTATGCGCCCATCCATACCGGCAACGGTAGCAGAAATCATGATAGGGAGCGTTTTCCCCTTAACTTCAAACACTTTGTCTGCCGCATATACGGCAGCTTTAGCATTGAGACCATCAAAAATAGTTTCAATCAGAATCAGATCTGCCCCTCCGTCTACCAGACCGCTTATCTGCTCTGAATATGCGGATACAAGCTCGTCAAAGGATACATCCCTTGCCGAAGGGTCGTCCTGGTTGGATGAAATAGAAGCGGTTTTTGAAGTGGGACCAATGGAGCCGGCAACAAAGCGAGGGATGTTTTTGTTTTCTGAAAACGCTTTGTCAGCGGCTGATCTTGCAATTTCCGCACCGCGCTTGTTGATTTCATATACAAGTTCTGCCGTGCCATACTCGGACTGAGATAAAGCGTTGGCGCCAAATGTGTTTGTCTCAATAATATTTGCACCGACTGCAAGATACCGTTCATGGATACTGCGAACTATATCCGGATTGGTGATGCACATGAGATCGTTATTGCCCTTTTGTGGAATATCAAAATTATGGAACCCAGTATAGTCATTTTCGTTAAGTCCGAGCTGCTGGATACATGTTCCTGTTGCGCCATCCAGTATCAGTATCTGTTTTTTTAGTGCTGCCCTTATATCGGTCATATCTTCAGTTCACCTGCATATTACGAATATTTGTTATGTTCTGCATTATTTTTCGAGTGAATTTTGCTTGGTTCATAGTATACAAGTGTATACCGCGAACTCCATAGGATATAAGCTCTGTAATTTGCTCTGTTGCATATATAACCCCTGCTTCCTGCATGGAACGCGGGTCATCCCCAAATTTTTCCAGCATCATGCTGAGCTTTCGGGGAATACGTGCCGAGCTGAGCTCGACCATGCGTTTTATCTGAGAGGCGTTAAGAACGGGCATTATACCGGTAGAAATTGGCACAGAAATACCTTTTTGGACACATAAATCCATAAATTTATAGAACAGATCATTATCAAAAAAAAGCTGTGTTATAAGGAAATCGGTGCCGGCATCGACCTTTATCTTGAGATTTTCAACATCTTTTTCAATACTGTCGCACTCAAAATGGCATTCTGGGTAGCATGCGCCACCTATCGAAAATTCCCCAAATCCTTTTATTGCGCAAACAAGATCACTTGCGTGGCGATAGGAAAAGCGGCTGAAGATATCGGGGCTTTCGCCTTTTGGAACGTCACCCCGGAGTGCCATAATATTTTCCAGCTTGTTTTTCCTTATAGTATCAAGAAAAGCGTTGAGGCTCTCTTCGGTGAGTTCAACGCAAGTTAAGTGAACAAGGACATTTACCATATAGTGCTGCTTTATATATGTGGCAATGTCCAGTGTTTTTCTTCTTGTAGACCCGCCGGCTCCATATGTAACGCTGATAAAATCTGGGTTGAGATCCTTTAGAGAATCGATGGTTTCGTAAATACTCTCAATGTCGCCGTTTCTCT